>JAFKFF010000213.1 GCA_017307315.1 Alphaproteobacteria bacterium | reverse complement strand
CCGCGGACGAAATAGGGATCGCCCATGCCGCGATAATGGCGGAAGCGCAGCGTGTCATAGACGCGGACGCGCTCGACATAGGGACGATGGACCTGATGGCGGACCACCGGGCGGTGGTCGAAACGATCGTGACGGTGGTCCCAGGGCGCGGCGTTGGCCGGGGCCGCCAGGGCCGTGACCGCCAGCGCGGCGGCTGCCAGAAGAATTTTGCTGTTCAACATTGTCATCTCCTTTAACCGTCCGGACAGGAGCGATCCCGTCCATGAGACGCGCCCTAGGAGCCCCCGGCTGAATGCGTTCTGGCCGCAGCGTTCATTTGAGGTTCATTTGAAAAAGGCTAAAAAGTGGCCATGCGCCTGGGTTTCACTCTTCTTGTCATGGCTCTGATGGCGAGCCTTTCGGTACCGGCCCTGGCCCAGGGACGCCGGCCGGAAGAGCGCGCGCCCGGTGTGCAGCCGCTGGACCGCATTCTTCCGGAAGTGCGGCGCTCCCATCCCGGCGAATTCTACGATGCCGACGGGCCCACCACCGGTCCCGGCGGCAGGGAACATTATCGCTTGAAATGGATGCGGCCCGATGGGCGCGTCGAATGGCTGGACACCGATGCGCGCACCGGCCGCGTGCTGGGTTCTTCGCCGTCGCGCGAGGGCCCGGGTGCGCAACGGCGCGATTTCGCGCCGGCCCCTTCCATTCCGACGCCGCGATTCGACCGGCGCGAAGAGCGCGGCGCCGGGGCCGAGCGTGGCGGCGGCTATGGCGAGCGCTTCGGCGGCCGCGGCTTTGGCGGCGGGGACCGGTTCGGCGGTCGCGGCGACTTTGGCGGGCGCGAGGGCTTTGGCGGGCGTGGCGGTGGCCGCGGCGATTTCGGCGGCCGTGGCCGCCACGGGCGTTAGGCATTTTCGGGTTTCGCCGAATCCGCGAAATGCTCTAGTTTTTCAGCGCGGATTCCATGAGGAAGCCGCTTCACGCTTTTCCTGGAACCGCTCTTACGATGCGCATTCTCCTGGTGGAAGACGACAAGGAATTGCAGCGGCTGCTGAAGAAGGCGCTGAGCGATGCCGGTTATGTCGTCGACGCCGCCGCCGACGGCGAGGAAGGTCATTTCCTGGGCGACACCGAACCTTACGACGCGGTGGTGCTGGATCTGGGCCTGCCCAAGCTCGATGGCGTGCGCGTGCTGGAAAAATGGCGCAAGGCCGGCAAGACCATGCCGGTCCTGATCCTCACCGCCCGCGACCGCTGGAGCGACAAGGTGGAAGGCTTCGACGCGGGCGCCGACGATTATCTCGCCAAGCCCTTCTACACCGAGGAATTGCTGGCGCGGTTGCGCGCGCTTTTGCGCCGCGCCGCCGGATTCGCCACCGCCGACATCGATATCGGCCCGCTCCATATCGATACCCGCGCCAGCCGCGTCACCCTGGACGGCAATCCGGTCAAGCTCACCAGCCTGGAATACAGGCTGCTCGCCTATCTCGCCTATCATCGCGGCAAGGTGGTGTCGCGCACCGAGCTGGTCGAGCATCTCTACGACCAGGATTTCGACCGCGACTCCAACACCATCGAAGTTTTTGTCGGCCGGTTGCGCAAGAAACTGGACGCCAACCTGATCCAGACCGGGCGCGGGCTGGGCTACAGCCTGGAAGATCCCGCCCTTGGGACGAACCATTCTCAG
>JAFKFF010000298.1 GCA_017307315.1 Alphaproteobacteria bacterium | reverse complement strand
GGTGGGGAAGGTGTGGCGGAATTCCTCCAGCGCTTTGACCACCAGCTTGGCGGGCAACATCACATCCACCACCAGACTGACCTCGGCCTCCAGCCCTTGCGTCAGACCGCGCGCCTTGGCGATCAGGCCGTCCAGCGCCATGGCGATGCCGCGGCTGTCCGAAAGGATCGCCCGCCCCGCGTCCGTGAGCCGGGGCTTGGCGGCGCCCGCGCGCAGGAAGAGTTCGAGCCCCAGCTGGTTCTCGAGATTGGCGATGGCATAGCTCACCGCCGACGTGGCGCGGCCCAGCTTGCGGGCGGCGGCGGCAAAGCTTCCGGTCTCCACGATCGCCAAGAAGACGGCAATCTGGTCCAGGGAAGGGGCTTTAGGGTCCATGTTCTGAATATCAGAACACAATATTCAATATTATGCCAATTTTCAGAATGAAGCAGGCCACCCATATTGCAGTCGCAAACATTCCGGGAGGGCCTCATGGCCGCGAAAATCTTCATTCCTTTCTATTCCCGCACCGGCACCATCGAGGCCCTGGCCCGGGCCGTGGCCGAAGGCGCGGAGGCCGAAGGCGCCGAAGTGCGCCTGCGCCGTGCCCGCGAACTTATCGGCCATGACATCATGAGTTCGGTGCCGGGCTGGAAGGAAAGCGCCGAAGCCATGAATGCGCGCTATCCCGCGCCCACGGCGGAAGACGCGGTCTGGGCCGATGGTATCGTCTTCGGCACCCCCACCCGTTTCGGTTCGGTCTCCTCGGAACTGAAAGCCTATATCGACGGGCTGGGCGGCCTGTGGGTGAAAGGCGCCTTGAACGGCAAGGCGGGCGCGGCCTTCACCGGCTCGGCGACGCCCCATGGCGGCAATGAATCCACCATCATCTCCATGTTCAATCCGATGGCGCATCTGGGGTTGATCATCGTGCCCACCGGCTTTGCCGACGGCGCCATGTTCAAAGGCGCGGGCACGCCCTATGGCCCCAGCGTGGTCTCCGGCAATCCGCCGTCCGGCCCGACGCCGGAGGAATTGGATGTCGCGCGCTTCCAGGGCCGCAGGATTGCAAAGGTCGCCGGGGCCTTGCGCGCCCTCAACGGTTGACCGCGGATCGCCGCGGGGGTTTCCATCGACCCCCGCGGGAGGTCCCTTGTGAGCGACAAACTTTATCTGGAAGACATTTTCGTCGGGCAGCGCTTCGTCACCGGCAGCTATGCGATGACCGCCGATGCGATCAAGTCGTTCGCACGCGACTATGATCCGCAACCCTTCCACACCGACGACGCGGCGGCGCAGGACAGTTTCTTCTGCGGCCTGGCGGCATCGGGCTGGCACACCGCCGCCGTCACCATGCGGCTTCAGATCGAAAGCGGCCCACCCATCGCGGGCGGGATGATCGGCGCGGGCGGCGAGATCGCCTGGCCCATGCCCACGCGGCCCGGCGATGTCCTGCATGTGGAAAGCGAGATCACCGAGGTGGCGCCGTCCAAGTCGCGGCCCGAGCGCGGCTTCGCCACGTTGAAAAGTGAAACCAAGAACCAGAATGGCGAGGTGCTTCAGCGCCTGACCGTCAAGCTCCTGGTCTGGCGCCGCCCCGAATACGGCTTTTGACCGTCCCGGCCGCTTCCGATAGAGAAGCCCCATGCTGAACGACCTGAAAGCCAACAATCGCGCCTGGGCCGACCGCATGGTCGCGAAGGATCCGGATTTCTTCAAACGGCTGGAGAACCAGCAGAGCCCGCAATATCTCTGGATCGGTTGTTCCGACAGCCGCGTGCCCGCCAACGAAATCGTCGATCTGGCGCCGGGCGAGGTTTTCGTTCATCGCAATGTCGCCAATCTCGCCCCGCCTCAGGACGCCAATTATCTGTCGGTGCTGCAATTCGCCGTCGACGTGCTCAAGGTCCGCCACGTCATCGTGGTCGGTCATTATGGTTGCGGCGGCATCAAGGCGGCGGTGGATGGCCAGCGCCGCGGCTTGATCGATCATTGGCTGCATCCCATCCGCGAAGTGGCGGAAGAACATCGCGCGGAGCTGGCGGCGATCGCCGATCCGCACAAGCGCGGCGACCGGCTGTGCGAGTTGAACGTGATGCGCCAGGTGCGCAACGTGGCGTCCGACGTCTTCGTGATGGACGCTTGGGCGCGGGGCCAGCAATTGTCGGTGCATGGCTGGGTCTATTCGCTGGCGACGGGCCTGGTGAACGATCTGGACGTGACCGTCAGGGCGCCGCGCGCGCCCTGAGCGGCGCAAATGCAAACCATTTTTCCCGAGCCGGTGACCGCGGGTAACATCGCGGCGCGCTAGCATGCATCTTCGGTTGGTTGACCGCCGCTGAGCGCGGGAACAGTATCGCCGCGTCGCTTTCCTGTTCCTGCGGAATCTGAAATCCCAATTCGGAGAGTGGAATGAAGCGTCGCGATTTTCTTTTCGGTGCGGGTGTTTCTCTGTTGCTCCCTTCGTTCGCGCTGGCGCAACCCAACAGGAATGATCGCCTCGACAACCGGCCCGGCAGACCGGGCGGTCCCGGCAATCGTCCAGGTCCCGGGCCCGGCCGTCCGGGCGACAACAGGCCGGGACGTCCGGGGATGCGTCCGCCGCCGCGGCCACAATTCTCCTGGCGCGGCCGTTCCTATTTCCGCCGGCAGGGACCGGCGTTTCGCTATCCGCCGGGTTATGCCTATCGCCGCTGGGCGGTGGGGGCATTTCTTCCCGGCATCTTCCTGGGCGCGACCTATTTCTTCGACGATTGGCGCGGCCTGGGCATCGACCGCCCGCCGCCGGGTCGTCGCTGGGTGCGCTACGGGTCCGATCTGGTGCTGGTGAATATGCGCACGCGCCGGATCGAGGATGTGATCCCGGACGTCTTCTACTGAACGATGGCGGGCCGGCGAAAAAAGAAGGGGGCGGCCAAAGGCCAGGATCCCAAGCTTCTTCGCCGCCTGCTGCGGGCGAAGGACCGGATGGATGCCGCGTCGGACGAAGCCTGGCCGGTGGCCCGGCTCGCCGACATCAGCGGCGTTTCGAAAACCCATTTCGCGAAATCGTTCAAGGCCGCGTTCGGTCTTCCGCCACATCGTTATCTGCTGACGCGCAGGCTCGAGCGGGCAACGGCGCTGCTGCGGGACACGAATATTCCCATCATCGACATCGCCTTCCAGACCGGATGGGACAGTCTGGGCACGTTCGGGCGGACTTTTCGCGATGTGCTGAGCGCCAGTCCCAGTGAATTGCGGGCCAAGGAAAAATCGGTCCCACGGCAGGCCGAAAAGGTTCCGCCCTGTTTCGTCAGCGCGGCCAGGCGCCCCCATCTCAAGACCGCAGTTTCGGAGAAGCGCCGGCGAGAGCGGGGCTCTAAGGACAGGACCGGAAAAACGGAGGTCCCATGAGTGAAGGTATCGGAGTTGTCGGCCTGTATGTGCGCGATCAGGACGAGGCCGTCGAATTCTATGTCGGGAAGCTTGGGTTCAAGATCCATACCGATGTGCGCAACGGCGACTATCGCTGGCTGACCGTGCAGCATCCCAAACAAGCCTCTTTTCAACTGGGCCTGTTCAAGCCGCAAGCGCCGGCTCTCGATGTGGCGACGGCCCGGACGGTGCAGGAAATCGTGGCCAAAGGCGCCATGCCGCCATTGGTGCTTGTGGTGGAAGATTGCCGCGCCGCGCATCAGCGGTATGCCGCGCTGGGTGTGGAATTCACGCAAGAGCCGCAAGAGCGTTATGGCGCCGTCGATGCCAGTTTCCGCGATCCATCGGGCAACGGTTGGAAGATGATCGAGGCGCGGCCGGACGCGCGATAACGCGTTCTTGGCGCCCGGCATTCCGCCAGAGCCAGGCCTGGTGCTGGTGAAGCGGCGCATGTTTCGGCGCGAACGCTCCGGGCCTTAACCGCCCGCGCGCGTTTTCCACGCGGCATAAAGATCGGGACGGGCCGCCAGCCGGACCGGGCTGTGCCGGATCGTCATCGCCTGGTCCGCGAAAGGCCTGGCCAGCTCCGCATAGAGCGCCGCCGTCGACAGGCCGAACGGCGCGCCCTGGTCGTTGGAATAGGCATAGGTGACCGCGCCGATGCCGGCGAGCCGCATCGCCGCCAGGCACATCGGGCAGGGGTGGCCGCTGGCATAGACCGCGCAGCCCGCCAGGTCGGCGGTGCCGAGCTTGCGGCTGGCGGCGCGCAATGCCGACAATTCGGCGTGCGCGGTGGGATCGTTGGTGCTCAGAATTTCATTCACACCGGTCGCGACGACCGCGCCATCCTTGACGACAACCGCGCCGAACGGGCGTCCGCCTTTCTCGACATTGGCATAAGCCAGCTCGAGCGCCTGGCGCAGGAAATGATTTTCTTCCGTCATGGCCGTTTTCCTCCTCTCAGCGCGCGCCGGCGGCGATGAGACGCTTTTCGATCTCCTTGAAGTCCCGGCTGCGGGCATGCTGCAGCGGCGTGACGCCGCCGCCATCGGCAAGATTCACATTGGCGCCGGCCTTGACGAGCAAATCGACGATCTGCTGATGGCGCATGCCGCCGTCGCCCAGGATGATGGCCTCCAGCAAGGCCGTCCAATGAAGTTTGTTGACATGATCGACGGCAACGCCCGCCTTTATCAGGGTGCGCACGGTTTCGACATGGCCGCGCTCGGCGGCGGGGATCAGGGCTGTTCCGCCATAGCGATTGGTGCTTTCCAGATCGGCGCCATGCGAAAGCGTCAGCTTGAGAATTTCGAGATGGCCCTGCGCGCCGGCGTAAAGATAGGCGCTGTCCTGGCTATTGTCCTTGGCGTTGACGTTGGCGCCGGCTTCGATCAGCGCCCTGGCGGCGCCGATCCGATTGCCGTGCGCGGCGACAAGCAACGCCGTGGCGCCGCTCTCGTCGCGCGCGTCGATCGCCGCGCCCTGGCGCAGCAATTGGCGGAGCGCCGCCACGTCGTCCCTGGCCGCCGCCGTATGCAACGCCGTCGCGCGCGCGGACTGCGCCGATGCGGGAAGGGGTATGCCCGCGATCATCAGAAAAGCGGCGCTTCTCACGATCGAACGGCGAAGCATTCTTGTCTCCGTTGGGAATGGAGCTGCTGTTCTCTGCTGTAGAGCCGCCGCCGCGAATTTGAAAATTAAATATATTGATGAGCAATATTGGTCCTTTGCATGCGGCTCCCGCATTTGCGGCGGCGCGCCGCTGCGCTATGGATGGTCGCGATGGCTGTATTCGATATGCTTCTGCTGGGGGCCGCCGCTTTTTTCGCCGGCGTGCTCAACACCATAGCGGGCGGCGGCACGTTTCTGACATTTCCCGCGCTGGTCTATACCGGCGTGCCGGTGGTGGCGGCCAATGCGACCAGCGCGGTGGCGGTGTTTCCCGGCTATCTGGGCGGCGCCCTGGGGTTCAAGCGCGAAATCGCCGCCTTCGAGCGCAAGCGGCTGGTGCGCATCGCGCTAGCCACTATGGTCGGCGGAACGATCGGCTCGCTGTTGCTGCTGGTATCGTCGAACAAGGCTTTTTCCGTCGTCGTGCCGTTTCTTCTGGTCATCGCCACCCTGGCCTTCGCGTTCGGCGACACGCTGCAGGCCTGGGCCCGGCGCAGCCGCTTCGCAAAACCCGAAGGCCTGGTGGGGACGCTGGTGGTGTCGATCTATGGCGGCTATTTCAACGGCGGGCTTGGCATCGTGCTTCTGGCGCTGTTCGCGCTATGGGGCATGCGCGACCTCAACGCCATGAACGCGCTCAAGAACGGCCAGTCCTTCATCCTGTCGGCGATTTCGGTGGCGATCTTTGCCGCGGGCGGCATCGTGGCCTGGCCGCAGGCCGTGCTGATGATGGTCGCGGCCACCCTGGGCGGCTATGCGGGCGCGCCGCTGGCCCGCGCTCTGCCTCCCGCTGTGGTGCGTGGCACGGTCATCGCGGTGGGCGTGGTGACCAGCGCGATTTTCTTCGCGCGGTTGTTTGGCTGAGGCGGTGACGGGACAGGGCAAAGAAAAGGGTGTGACCAAGGGCCATGCCCCAAGCTCCTCCGCCGTCTGCTGCGGACGAAAGACCGGATGGATGCCACGTCGGATGAAGCACGCGTCATTGCGCGGAACAGCCAAAGCCCTGCGTCCTATTCCTCGGGCTGCTCGCAGAATCGAATGTGATTGCCAAACGGATCCGTCACTTCCATGATCAGACCCCAAGCTTCCTCTTCAATCCCCGGTTTCATGTAGGTGTAGTCTTTCGCCGCAAGCTCCCGTTGGTACTCTCGTATTCCGTTCATCCGAACAAAGGCGTTCGAACCTGGGCTTGCGTCCCCATGGTGCGCGCTCAAATGCAACACCATCCCGGCGCGTGAAACACTCGCGTAGATTGGAAAATTGTCCCCAAACCGGTGCTCCCAATCGAGACCGAAACCCAGGAAATCGAGGTAAAACTCCTTCGCCTTCGTCTCGTCGAAAATGCGAAAGATTGGCGCCGTCTCGACGAAGCCGAATGCAGCGCGTTTGCCGGGTCCGCCGATTTTGGCAGACAGGATATTCCAGTTATCGAATCCGAATTGTGCGGCTACGAATTCCAGACACTGACTGTGGGTGATTTCAATATTCTGACGTTTGAGTGCCGCCCTGAGGGCCTTTGCCATGTGTTTGGCATCGAGGTGGCTACGCATCTGCCCAATCCTTTCGCTACCGGCGAACAAGACGTCAGGGCTCGCGTTGCTGACACATTCGCCGTTCAACGAAGGAATGGACGACTATGTGCGGAGTACATTCACCATACCCTTTCGGGTGCGAGCGGCGGGCTGTACCGGCCCGAACCCAAAAATACTGAACGACCCGCGCGCTTGCAAGCGCCAAAGTCAATAGCCATCTATCGTTCCGCTTTCGATCAACGTAGGCGGGATTTGGCGTGTGCCGCGAAGTTTTGGATCGCCACTGCGTTCTGGCGCCCACTCGGACTGCTTCGCAGTCCTCCGTGGCGCTCAGTTTCTGTAAGCTCGCTTCGCTCGCTAACAGAAACTGGCGCCCCGCACCGGATAAACATAACGAATATGTGTCGCCGTTCGCACTACTATAGAGCCGCCACTCAACGCCGGCTGCCGACCTACGACGCGTTGCGTTCTCATCGGCGCTACTATGGCAGCAGTCGGCTTCTGCAGCTTGCAGGCCAACAGCGGACAGCGGTTGGGTGTACCGAGTGCCAGCTATCGCCGACGCAGCTGCTCTGCCCCCTGCAGCAGCGCGGCGCGTGACAACTCCCCCATGTGCGTTCTCTCGATCAGTCCGTCCGGCCGCACGAAAAGTGTGGTGGGAAGGCCAGAGCTGCCGGTCAGCCGCATGAGAGACGCTCCGCGATCCGAGAGAATGTGCGCGGCAGGAAGCCGTTCATCCTCAAGGAAGCGCTGGATCACGCGCTGGTCCTCGCCTTGGTTGACCAGCAGCACCGCAACATGCGGCGTCTTGGCCGCCACCTCGATGAGCATCGGCATTTCGCGGCGGCAGGGTGCGCACCACGAAGCCCACAAGTTCACCACGAACGGCCGTCCTCGAAGATCGTCCAGCGATACCGGCCGCCCATTAAGGTCAGCCAGGCGGATGCCTTCAGGGAACAGCGGGCGCGGCACCTGCGCCTCGAACTGCAGGTAACCGAACCAAAGCCCACTCGCGACCGTCAAGACGAGCGCAGATCCCACGATCTTGCGAAAGCTTCTCATTCCGACGGCCAGCACGGCAGCAGCGGCGATGATGCCCGCAACAGGTTCGAATCCCCCTTGCCAGAGATAAGCAACTGTTGCGGGGTCCGACCGATACGCTTGCCAGTGCGACACGACAAAGCTCACCCGAGCGGCCACAATGCCCATTCCAAGCGCGAGCCACGGCGTGCGCCTTGCTCGCCGGTTCTCCTTCCGGACCAGCCACAGCGAGCCCGCGAGGAACGCCCACATCAGCCCGACGGCCAAAAGGCGATCTAGCGGAAAGGTCAAGGGGCCGAGCGTTACAACGTTAGGCATCAACCTCACTTAGAGCGCTGCAGCGCTCTTCCAGAGCATGTAGGCCGCAACGGCGAAGATCAGCGCGGCGAAAACGGCGGTCAGGCGACCTTGCTTTCCAGAGAGCCGCCTAGCCAGGCGCGCGCCTAGGCCCCCCCCCACCACGCCACCAACGATGAAGACGGCAGCAAGCGCCCAGTCGACCAGGCCGGAGGAAGCGTAGTTCGCGGCCGTGGTCAGCCCAAACGCGCTCACGGCCACGAGCGATGAGCCGACCGCGTTGATCATCGGCATGCCCGTCGCGGCGACTAAGCCAGGAACGATCAGGAACCCGCCGCCGATGCCGAAGAAGCCCGAGAACAATCCGGTCCCAGCGCCGTAGCCGACAAGCTTGGGCGCATTCTCCCGACCGAGCACGACGGAAGGATCACCCTCGCGGCGACGGTTGCGGAGCATCAAGATGCCGACGACGACCATGACGACGGCGAAAAGGAAGAGCAGCTTCTGGCCATCGAAGGCCTTTCCTGCTGTTGATCCCGCGAATGCACCGACGATACCGGCAGCGGCGAAGGCGAACGAGCATCGCCATTTCACATTGCCTTGGCGAACGTGGTTGAGCAGCCCCGTCAGCGCGTTGGCCGCGACCGCGAGCGCGCTGGTGCCGATCGCTACATGTGGGCTCGGCACACCCACCAAGTAGACCATGAGTGGGACGGCGAGGATCGAGCCCCCGCCGCCGACGAGTCCAAGAACGAAGCCGACTAACACGCCTGATCCGGCTCCAAGTACATATTGAGTTGCATCAAGCATGAGTGGTCGCCCAATTTGAGGGAGATCAGGAGATCGCCTGCGTGCCTTTCCACAGCGCGGTGGATCGGTTGCCGGTCCGACAGAAGGCAAGCACCGGCCCGTCCGCCTCATGCAGGGCGGTGGCAAAGGCACGCACGTCGTTGTCGGACATCGCACCGGGCACGACCGGCACATGCCAGTAGGCAAGACCCACCCGCCCGGCTTCCGCTTCGAGTTCGAGCGAGCTGGGTTGGTCGGGCGCTTCGGCGTCGGGTCGATTGTTGATGATGCCGACGAAGCCGGACGCGGCAATCTCGCGGAGCTCCTCAGGTCGCACCTGCGGCGCCGTCGCCAGTTGCTCGGAGAGTCTTGTATATTCCATAGTCATTATCCTTCGAATGCGGGCGCGGGTGCGCGAGTTGCGGTGAAGAGGTGGTGCAGCGCCATGCCGGCGAGCATCGCGGCGACGAACATCCAAGGCTGCCAGGAGCCCAGCACCAAACCAGCGAAAGCGGGACCGGGGCACAAGCCGACTAGACCCCAGCCGACGCCGAACGTGGCGGCACCAATGAGTAGCTGGGGGTCGAGCATGCGGCTCTCCGGGATGGAGAAGCGGTCACCGAGCAGCGGGCGCGTCATCCGGCGTCGGAGCAGATATGCGATGGCGGACGGCACCAGCGCCGCCACCATGACCAACATCAGCGTCGGGTCCCAGACGCCGGCGACATCGAGAAACGCCTGCACGCGCGCCGGGTTGACCATGTCGGACAGGGCCAGGCCGGCACCGAAGATGGTGCCCACGATCAGTCCGGGAAACAAATTGCGCATGTCAGCCTCCGATCACATGGCGCAGAATGAAAACGGTGACCGCCGCGCTCGCCATGAACGTCGCCGTTGCGGCGACTGACCGGGGCGACAATCGTGCCATCCCGCAGACGCCGTGACCGCTGGTGCAGCCGTTGCCCAGCCGGGTGCCGAAACCGACCAGAAGTCCGGCAACGATCAGCAGCGGCACCGAGGAGGTGACGACGACCTCCGGCGTGCGCACCAGCAGCGTCATCAAGGCTGTACCGATCGGGAGGCCAACAATGAACGCGGTTGCTTGCGACCAGGGGGTGGCGCCCGCACCTATCCTCGTCATCGTCGCCACCATGCCGCTGACGCCTGCAATGCGGCCCGTTAATAGCAGGAGGAGCGCGGCGGCGGTCCCGATCAACAAGCCGCCGCTGATCGCCATCAATGACGTTATCGTTTCCATGACTTTCGTCTCCGCTTAGAGCTGGTTGAGCGGGATCTTGAGGTAGCTGACGCCGTTCTCCTCCGGCTCAGGCATTCGGCCGCCGCGCATGTTGACTTGGATCGACGGCAGGATGAGCTTCGGCATTGAGAGGGTCGCGTCGCGCTGCGTGCGCATCTCCACGAAATCGTCCTCGCTAACACCCTCGTGCACGTGGACGTTGCCGGTCCGCTCGGCGAGCATGGTCGTCTCCCAGACATATTCTTCGCGGTTCGGCGCCTTGTAGTCGTGGCACAGGAACACGCGGCTCTGGTCCGGCAGCTTCATCAGGCGGCGAACCGAACGGTAGAGCTGGCGAGCATCGCCGCCGGGGAAG
>JAFKFF010000297.1 GCA_017307315.1 Alphaproteobacteria bacterium | reverse complement strand
CCTCAAACAGGGATTGTTCGTGCCCGTCATTACCGCCCATCCCACGGAAGTGCGGCGCAAGTCGGTGATAGACCGGGAGGCGGAGTTGGGCGATCTGCTGGAACAGCGGGGCCAGGCCGATGTCGCCCCGGACGCGCTGGAAGAGCTGGACGTGCAGCTCAAGCGCGCGATCCGCATCCTGTGGCAGACGCGCATGCTCCGCTCCAGCCGCATCCAGGTCACCGACGAAATCGAAAACGACCTCGCCATCTTCGCCGGAACCTTTCTGCGCCAGCTTCCCGCGGTCAAGCGGCGGCTCTCGCGGGCCTTCGGGCTCGGCGGCGAAGTGGTGCCCTTCCTGCGCCCCGGATCCTGGGTCGGCGGCGATCGCGACGGAAATCCCAACGTCTCGCCGGAGACGCTGGACTATGCCGTGCGGCGCCAGGCCGAGGCGGCGATCGACTATTATCTGGGCGAAATTCATGCTCTGGGCGCGGAATTGTCGCTGTCCGAGTCGCTGGCGACCACCAGCGCCGCCTTGAAAGCACTGGGGGCAGCGGCGGAATTCACGTCGGTGCACCAGAAGGACGAACCTTATCGCCGCGCGCTCATTACCTGCTATTCCCGTCTCGCCGCCACGCGCCGGACCTTGCTGGGACAGGGCCCTGCCCGCCCGCCCCGCTTCGAAGCCAAGCCCTATGCCACGCCGGACGCTTTCGCGGCCGACCTCACGATCATCGCCGATTCCCTCGCGGGCAATGGGGATGCCGATCTGGCCGCGGGCCGTCTCCTGGACCTGCGCGAGGCGGTGGCGGCATTCGGCTTTCACCTCGCCACCATGGATGTGCGGCAGAATTCCGACGTGCATGAGCGCGCCGTCGCGGAGTTGCTGCGCACCGCCGGTGCCGAACCGGACTATAAGGCGCTCCCGGAACCGGCGCGCGTCGCGCTTCTGGAGTGCGAATTGTCCCATGCCCGGCCCTTGCGCTCTCTCTACGCGGCCTATTCCGACGAGACCGCGCGCGAACTGGCCATCGCCGATCGCGTCGCCGCGTTGAAACAGAGCTTCGGAGAACGCGCCGTCGCCAATTACGTGATCTCGAAAGCGGCGAGCGTGTCGGACCTGCTGGAAACCGCCTTGCTGATGAAGGAGGCTGGCCTTCTTGTTCCCGGCGCCGCACCTGCGGCCTCGCTGCGCGTCGTGCCCCTGTTCGAGACCATCGAGGATTTGCGCCGCAGCGTGACCATCATGCGCGCCTATTTCGACTCCCCCATCGTCCAGGCGATGATCGCGGGCCAGGGCGGCCTGCAAGAAGTGATGATCGGCTATTCCGACAGCAACAAGGATGGCGGCTACGTCACCTCCACCTG
Organism: Alphaproteobacteria bacterium; assembly: GCA_017307315.1. Taxonomy (GTDB): domain Bacteria; phylum Pseudomonadota; class Alphaproteobacteria; order Micropepsales; family Micropepsaceae; genus Rhizomicrobium. The sequence continues at coordinate 11,019 of JAFKFF010000297.1, read as the reverse complement.
GGAAATCTATTCCGGCATCTCCCGGCTGGTCGCGCTGGGCAGGGAACGCGGCATCAAGATGCGCTTCTTCCATGGCCGCGGCGGCGCGGTCGGCCGCGGCGGCGGCTCCAGCTTCGAGGCGATCCGCGCCCTTCCCGCCGGCGCGTCCGCACACGGCATCCGCATCACCGAGCAGGGAGAGGTGGTGTCGAGCAAATATGGCGACCCGCAAATCGGCCGCGCCAATCTGGAGACCATCGTCCTGGCGGCGCTCCTGGCCGAACAGGATCCGCGTCCCGACGCGGCGGACGGAGAAGCCGGCGCGATCTTCTCCGAGATGAGCCGCGTGGCCTATGGCACCTATCGCGGACTGGTTTACGAGACGCCGGGCTTCGAAAAATATTTCCGCCAGGCGACTCCATTGCTGGAAATCGCCGACCTCAAGATCGGCAGCCGGCCTGCGTCGCGCAGCCAGTCACCCCGGATCGAGGATTTGCGCGCGATTCCCTGGGTGTTTTCCTGGTCGCAGGCGCGCGTGATGCTGCCCGGCTGGTACGGTTTCGGCACGGCGGCGCGCGCGGCCGGATTGGAGCGGCTGAAAGACCTTTATGCGCGGTCGGCCTTTCTGATGGCCAATATGGAAATGGTCCTCGCCAAATCCAACATGGCGATTGCGCGGCGCTATGCCGAACTGGCGCAAGACCGAGCCCTTGCCGAAGAAATCGCCGGCCGTATCGATGCGGAATGGAATCTGACGCGGGAAGCGATTCTAGCCATCACCGGCCAGGACGCGATGCTGGAACGCAATCCGCGCCTGGCGGATTCGATTCAAAGCCGCTTGCCCTATGTCGATGCGCTCAACCACCTGCAACTGGATCTGCTTCGCCGGCGGCGGGCCGGCGATGTCAGCACCGAGGTGCATGACGGCATTCATATGTCGATCAATGGAATATCGGCGGGCCTGCGCAACAGCGGATGAGACGCTTACGTCGCGCGGTCAAAGAACCAGGACGACCACCAGGATTCCGATGGAGGTCCAGAGCAGGGAATTGACCAGCATCCGCACCAGCCCGCGATGGTCGTCGCCCCGGATATTGGTCCATTGCAGAAGGAGATCCCCGGGAAGCAGGAAAAAGTGGGCCAAGGCGCGCATGTCGATCTCCATGGACCGGTTTTGGATCCAGCACGGAACCTCAGACTATTACACCCGGAATTCCCCCGTCGGCAAGGAAAAGATGTACGATAAATATTCTTTTCTGTCCCCCGCGCGGAACAGGGACGGAGTGCCTGCGGTCAGCCGATTTCGAGATAGCAGGCACTGAGCGGGCCGAGCGTCCTGTCCCGCACCGTGCCGGATGAAAAGATGACCCGCCCCTGCGCCAGCGCGTCGCACGGCATGGCGGCGGTGCCCAGATTGAACAGGCACCGCACGCGCTGTTCCGATGCCTCGCGGTCGAACCCCAGGAGCGGCGGCGGCAGCGCAAGCGGACGGAAGCTTCCTTCCTTCAGCGCCACGCTGGACCGGCGCAGCGCGATCAGGTCGCGGGCGATGGCGAGCGTCGAATGCCCGTCGCCGTCCTGCTGCGACACCGCACGCGCGATATGGTCCTGGGGAATGGGAAGCCAGGGCTCCACGGTGGAGAAATCGGCAAAGGCTTTTTCCGACGACCAGGGCATCGGCGTGCGTGCGCCGTCCCGGCCCAGGGTGAGCGGCCAGTTGGCGATGGCTTCCGGATCGCGCAGACGGTCGAAGGGAATTTCCGCCTGGGGCAGCCCCAGCTCCTCGCCCTGATAGAGAAAGACGTTTCCGCGCAATCCCGTCAAAAGCGCCAGCAACAGCGGCGCCCAGGCCGGGTCCGCATTTGCGCCGCCCCAGCGGCTGACCACCCGGGGTGCATCGTGGTTGGAAAACGCCCAACTCGGCCAACCCTCTCCCGGCGCTCCGGGCCAATGCGCCAGCGCATCCACAATAAGCGCCGGATTCAAATGATCCGCATAAAGGAAATCAAAGCCATAAGACGTGTTCAGCCGGTTGTCGCCACCGGTGTAGGCTTGGCGTTCCTCTATGGAATTTTCGCCTCCCACTTCCGCGACGGTGAAGCGGTCCGGGCCGAAGCTTTGCACCACGGCGGCCAGCTTTTCGATGAAGGGGATCAAGTCCGGCTGAGACTGATTGTGCAGGTGCTGCTGATAATCGAACGGACGCTTGCGGATCGCGTCCCCATCCAGAACCGGCGGATTGTCCGTCAGCTTCGGGTCGTGCATGGCAAAATTGATGGCGTCGAGGCGGAAGCCGTCGACCCCGCGATCCAGCCAGAAACGCGCGGTATCGAACAGGGCCTTCTGGACCTCGCCATTATGGACATCGAGGTTCGGCTGCGCGGGAAGAAAATTGTGCAGATAATATTGCCCGCGCCGGCCATCCCAGGTCCAGCAGGGTCCGTAGAATACCGACAGCCAGTTGTTCGGCGGCGTGCCGTCGGGCTTGGGATCCGCCCAGACATACCAATCCGACTTCGGATTGGCGCGGCCTGACCGGCTTTCCTGAAACCAGGCATGGGCGTCGGAGGTATGCGCGTAGACTTGATCGATGATCACCCTGAGGCCCAGTGCATGGGCCCGCGCCACCAGGGCATCGAAATCCGCCAGGGTTCCAAACATGGGATCGACGGCGCGGTAATCGGAAACGTCATAGCCGAAATCCCGCATGGGGGAGGCAAAGAAGGGCGACAGCCAGATCGCGTCCACGCCCAGCGAGGCGACATAATCGAGCCGTTGGGTGATGCCCGCCAGGTCCCCGATCCCGTCGCCATTGGAATCCGAAAAGCTGCGCGGATAGATCTGATAGATGACGGCGCCATGCCACCAGGGCCGGCTGGCCGGCGCGAAGGACGAAATCGGCTTGTTCATGGCTTTGTTGCTGGACGTATGGGGTGTTGACAGGGCGGGCGGATTGGAGGCCCTTCAGGGGGCGGCTTAAACGATCCTGAAATTTTGTCCGGGAGATAATAAGCTTGTCAAATACGTCCTTACATTTCCAGGTCCAGGCAATGTCGTCCTCCCCTCTTCCCGCATCCCCTTCGCCGCTGGCGGAACAGATCCTGGATACTCTGGTCCATCGGATCGGCAAGGACCAGAACGCGGCCAAGCCGCATGACTGGTTGTCCGCCACCATCCTCACGGTGCGGAACCGGATCATCGAACGCTGGCTGGCCTCGACCAAGGCAATGTACGCGTCGGGCGCCAAGCGGGTCTATTATCTCAGTCTGGAGTTCCTGATCGGGCGGCTGCTGCGCGACGCTTTGTCCAATCTCGAAGTCACGGGCGAAATCCGCGGCGCGCTGGACGAGTTGGGCGTGAGCCTGGCGGAGATCGAAGCGCTGGAACCGGACGCCGCCTTGGGCAATGGTGGCCTCGGCCGCCTCGCCGCCTGCTTCATGGAAAGCCTGGCGTCGCTCGACATTCCCGCTTGCGGTTACGGCATTCGTTACCTCAACGGCATGTTCCGCCAGCGCATCAAGGATGGCTGGCAGCTGGAATATCCCGAGACCTGGCTGTCGCACGGCAATCCCTGGGAATTCGACCGGCGCGAGACCGCCTATCTGATCGGGTTCGGCGGCGAAGTGGTGGGCAATGAAAACGGCTCGGTGCGCTGGCAGCCCGCCGAAGCGGTGCGCGCCGAGGCGATCGATACCCCGGTGGTGGGATGGCGCGGCAAGCGCGTGAACACCTTGCGGCTCTGGAACGCGCAGGCGCTCGATCCCATCCGGCTCGATGCCTTCAATGCCGGCGATCATCTGGGCGCCCTGGCCGGCGAAGCGCGCGCCGAAAGCCTGGTGCGCGTGCTCTATCCCGCCGACTCCACGCCCGCGGGCCAAGAACTGCGCCTGCGCCAGGAGTATTTCTTTTCCAGCGCCTCGATCCAGGACATCGTGCGCCGTCATCTGCAATATTACAACGACATCCGCACCCTGCCGCAGAAGGTGGCGATCCATCTCAACGACACGCACCCGGCCGTGGCGGTGACCGAGTTGATGCGGCTTTTGATCGACTATCACAAATTCAATTTCCAGGACGCCTGGGACCTGGCGCGCGTGACTTTCGCCTACACCAATCACACGCTCTTGCCGGAAGCCCTGGAAAGCTGGCCGCTGCCCCTGTTCGAGCGCCTGCTGCCCCGGCACATGCAGCTCATCTACGCAGTGAATGCCGATCTTTTGCGCACCGCGCGCAAGAAGCACGGGCTGGACGATGCCGCCATCTCCGCCATTTCGCTGATCGACGAAGCGGGCGAGCGCCGGGTGCGCATGGCCAATCTCGCCTTCGCCGGCTCGCACAGCGTCAATGGCGTCGCCGAGCTTCACACGGAATTGATGAAGCATACCGTCTTTGCCGGCCTGCATCATCTCTATCCCGAGCGGATCAACAACAAGACCAACGGCATCGCGCCACGGCGCTGGCTGCAGCAATGCAATCCCGGCCTCACCAACCTTGTCGTGGATGCCATCGGGCCAAAATTCCTGGACGATGCGGAAGAACTGGCGGCGTTGAACCCGCTGGCCCATGACGCGGCCTTCCTGGAGCAGTTCGCCAAGGTCAAGCAGCAGAACAAGATCGCCCTGGCGCGGCATGTCCAGGAACAGTTCGGTTTCATCATCGATCCCACCGCCCTGTTCGACGTGCAAGTGAAGCGCATCCACGAGTATAAGCGCCAACTCCTCAACATCATCGAGACGGTGGCGCTATACGACCAGATCCGCAGCCATCCCGAGCGGGACTGGGCGCCGCGGGTCAAGATTTTCGCCGGCAAGGCGGCGTCCAGCTATCACAATGCCAAGATGGTGATAAAGCTGATCAACGATGTCGCCCGGCGGATAAATTCCGATCCCGCCGTGGACGGCCTTCTCAAGGTCGCCTTCCTGCCCAACTACAATGTGTCGCTGGCGGAAATGATCGTGCCGGCTGCCGACCTGTCCGAACAGATATCGACCGCCGGCATGGAAGCTTCGGGCACCGGAAACATGAAATTCGCCCTCAACGGCGCCATCACCATCGGAACCCTGGACGGCGCCAATATCGAAATCCGCGACCGCGTCGGCGCCGACAATATGTTCATCTTCGGCCTGACCGCCGACCAAGTGGCATCGCGCCGGACCGAAGGGCACAATTCCCGCGCCGCGATCGAAAGTTCGCGGGAATTGTCCCAGGCATTGGCGGGAATTTCGTCCGGCGTGTTTTCGCCGGACGATCCGAACCGCTTCGCCGGCCTGATCGGGGGGCTTTACGACCATGACTGGTTCATGGTGGCGGCGGATTTCGATGCCTATAGCGCCACGCAACGGACGGTCGACCGTCAATGGGGCAACCCCAAAGCCTGGCAAAGCGCGGCGGTCCGCAATGTCGCCAATATGGGCTGGTTCTCGTCCGACCGCACCATCCGCGAATATGCGAGCGAGATCTGGGGCGTCTTATGAAACCGCCCGGCGAGGCGATCGAAGCCCTGCTCCAAGGCCGCCACGCCGATCCCTTCTCCCTGCTGGGGCCGCATGCCGGACCGGACGGGACCTTCGCGCGCGTCTGGATTCCCGGCGCCGATACGGCCGAAGCGCACGACGTTGCGGGCAAGAGCCTGGGGATGCTTTCGCGCCGGGATGCGCGCGGCCTGTTTGAAGGAACAATCGGCGGTCCTCCCCAGCCGCTGAAATACAAGGCGCGCGGCGGCGGCGCCGAATGGTGGCTCACCGATCCCTACAGCTTCGGGCCGGTGCTGGGGCCGGTCGACGACTATCTGATGGCGGAAGGAACGCACAAGCGCCTGTACGACAAGATGGGCGCGCAGCCGATCCGGCACCAGGGCGTCGGCGGCATTCATTTTTCCGTCTGGGCACCGAACGCCCGGCGCGTCTCGGTGGTGGGCGATTTCAACGACTGGGATGGGCGGCGGCATGTGATGCGCCTGCGCCGCGACGTCGGCGTCTGGGAGATCTTCCTGCCCGACCTGGCCGAAGGCCGCGCCTACAAATATGAGATTCTCGGCGCGACCGGCGCCTTGCTGCCCCAGAAGGCCGATCCCTTCGCCTTCGCCGCCGAATTGCGGCCCGCCACCGCTTCGCTCACGGCGCCGCCGCCTGCCCATGCCTGGAGCGACGACGCCCACCGCGCCCATTGGGCCAACACCGATCCCAGGCGCGCGCCGATCAGCATATATGAAGTGCATGCCGGTTCGTGGGACCGCGACGCCCAGGGCCGCTTCCTCAGTTGGGACGCCCTGGCCGACCGGCTGATCCCTTATGCGGTGGAGATGGGCTTCACCCATATCGAATTCCTGCCCATCAGCGAGCATCCCTTCGATCCCAGCTGGGGCTATCAGACCACGGGCCTGTTCGCCCCGTCCGCCCGGTTCGGAGAGCCCGCCGGTTTCGCCCGCTTCGTCGAAGGCGCCCATCGCGCCGGCCTGGGCGTGATCCTGGATTGGGTGCCCGCCCATTTTCCCACCGATCCGCATGGACTGGCGCGCTTCGACGGCACCGCCTTGTACGAGCATGCCGACCCGCGGCAGGGCTATCATCCCGACTGGGGGACGGCGATCTACAATTACGGCCGCCGCGAGGTTGCGTCCTACCTGATCAACAACGCGCTCTTCTGGGCGGAGCGCTACCATGTCGACGGGCTTCGCGTGGATGCCGTCGCCTCCATGCTCTACCGCGACTATTCCCGCCCGGCCGGGGAATGGATTCCCAATCCGGAAGGCGGACGGGAAAACTGGGAAGCGGTCGCTTTCCTGAAGGAGATGAACCGGGCGGTTTATGGCGCCAATCGCGGCCTCTTCACCATCGCCGAAGAATCCACCGCCTGGCCCGGCGTCACCCGTCCAGTCCATGACGGCGGCCTGGGCTTCGGCTTCAAGTGGAACATGGGGTTCATGCACGACACGCTGCGCTACATGGGGCGCGATCCGGTGCACCGCCGGCATCATCACGACGACATAACGTTCGGGTTACTCTACGCCTTCAGCGAGAATTACGTCCTGGCGCTCAGCCATGACGAAGTCGTGCACGGCAAGGGCTCGCTCCTTTCCAAGATGTCGGGCGATGATTGGCAGAAATTCGCGAACCTCAGGGCCTATTACACATTGATGTGGGGATATCCCGGAAAGAAGCTTTTGTTCATGGGCCAGGAATTCGCGCAGCGCCGGGAATGGAGCGAAGCCGGTCCGCTGGACTGGCACCTGCTGGACAGTCCCGCCCATGGCGGGGTGCGCCATCTGGTGCGGGACCTGAACCGGCTCTATCGCGACCATCCCGCCCTGCATGGGCGGGACTGCGAGGGCGAAGGCTTCTCCTGGACCATTCCCGACGACCGCCAGAATTCCGTATTCGCCTGGATCCGGCGGGCGCCGGGATCGCCCCCTGTTCTGGTGGTCGCCAATCTTACGCCCGTGGTGCGCCGGGACTATGCGGTTCCGGTTCCCGCCGATGGGCAGTGGAGAGAGTTAATTAACAGCGATGCCTTAGTTTATGGCGGCAGCGGCCAGGGCAATCTGGGAGGGGCAGAGGCGCAAAATGGCCGCATCCGGCTGACACTACCGCCGCTGGCCACAGTCATGCTGGAGTATGAACCCTGAAGACCGGAATGCAGACGCGGGAGGACGGACATGGCTGAAGGACGAGGCCAGCCGCTTGCACGCGACGCCATGGCGTATGTCCTGGCCGGCGGCCGCGGGACGCGCCTAGCCGAACTGACCGACCGGCGCGCCAAGCCCGCCGTCTATTTCGGCGGCAAGACCCGCATCATCGATTTCGCGCTTTCCAACGCCATCAATTCCGGCATCCGGCGCATCGGTGTCGCCACCCAGTACAAGGCCCATTCCCTGATCCGGCACCTGCAGCAGGGCTGGAACTTCCTCAGGCCCGAGCGCAACGAAAGCTTCGACATCCTTCCCGCGTCCCAGCGCGTGTCGGAAACCCAATGGTATGAAGGCACCGCGGACGCGGTCTATCAGAATATCGACATCATCGAGAGCCATGGGCCTGAATACATCATCATCCTGGCCGGCGATCACATCTACAAGATGGATTACGAAGTGATGCTGCGCCAGCACGTCAATTCGGGCGCGGATGTTACGGTCGGCTGTCTGGTCGTTCCCAGAATGGAAGCGACCGGCTTCGGTGTGATGAAAGTCGATAAAGACAGCGTCATCACCGAATTCGTCGAAAAGCCTTCCGATCCGCCGGGGATTCCGGGCGATCCGGGCAATGCTCTGGCATCGATGGGCATTTATGTGTTCGAAACCGCCTTCCTGTTCGAACAGCTTCGGCGGGATGCCGCCGATCCAGGTTCCAGCCGCGATTTCGGGGGGGACATAATCCCGTACATCGTCAAGCACGGCAAGGCGGTGGCGCACAAGTTCACCGACAGTTGCATTCGCGCGGCCGAGGAAATCGAGGAATACTGGCGCGACGTCGGCACGCTCGACGCCTATTTCGAGGCCAATCTCGATCTTACGGACGTGGTCCCCAAGCTTAACATGTACGATCGCGAATGGCCGATCTGGACCGACCAGATCATCGCGGCCCCGGCCAAGTTCGTGCATGACGAAGAGGGGCGCCGCGGACACGCGATTTCCTCGCTGATCAGCCAGGATTGCATCGTTTCGGGAGCGCTCGCCAAGCACAGCCTGCTTTTCACTGGGGTGAAGATGGGCAGCTTTTCCAGCGTGGATGAAGCGGTGATCCTGCCTTATTGTAATATCGGGCGCGGGGCCCAGCTTTCGCGGGTGATTATCGATTCCGGCGTGCGCATTCCCGAAAAGCTGGTGGTGGGCGAAGATCCGGAGCTCGACGCCACGCGGTTCCGCCGCACCGAAAACGGCGTGTGCCTGATTACCAAGGCAATGATCGAGGCGTTGAAGGCCTGATGGCGATCAAGGTTCTATCCGTCGCTTCCGAAGCCGTACCTTTGATCAAGACGGGTGGGCTGGCCGACGTGGCCGGCGCTCTGCCCGCAGCAGTTGAGCCCCACGGCATCGAAATGACCACACTGCTGCCGGGCTATCCGACAGTGATCGCGAAGCTGAACCGTGCGCGCGAGGTCCACAAGTGGGACAATCTGCTGGGAGAACCGGCACGGCTGCTTTCGGCCAAGCATGGCGGCCAGAGTTTTCTGGTCCTGGATGCACCGAATTTCTTCACCCGGGATGGCTCGCCTTATTCGGAGCCGAACGGCAAGGACTGGGGCGACAATTGGCGCCGCTTTGCGGCGTTCGGCCGGGCCGCGGCCGACCTTGCGGGTGGGGCGGTGAAGGGCCGGCGTTTCGACCTTGTCCATTTGCACGATTGGCAGGCTGCGATTGCAGTGGCCTATATGCGTTTCGCACCCTTTGCAGGCCGCGCTTTGCCCAGCGTGCTGACCATCCACAATATGGCATTCCAGGGCTATTTCTCGGCGTCTGTGTTTCCCGGCCTTGGTTTGCCGCGCACTGCCTGGTCGATCGAGGGCGTCGAAAGCTATGGCGGGGTTGGCTTCCTCAAGGCGGGCATCCAGTTGGCCGATCTCGTCACTACGGTCAGCCCCAGCTACGCGGCCGAAATCCGCATTCCGGAGTTCGGGATGGGGTTGGAGGGCGTGGTCGCCAATCGGGGCGACCGGGTGCTCGGCATTCTGAACGGGATCGACACGCGCGAATGGGATCCCTCCGTCGATCCGGCACTCGCTGCAAATTACACTGCGCGCGCGCTGGGCAAGCGATCCGCCAACAAGCGTGCGGTGGAACGGGAATTCGGCCTTGAAGGCGGCGACGGGCCGCTATTCGTCGCGATCAGCAGGCTCACCTGGCAGAAGGGCATGGATGTGCTGCCAGAAGTGCTCGATCATCTGGTGGGCAATGGCGGCCGGCTGGCTCTGCTCGGTTCGGGCGACGCAGCGATCGAGCAGGCATTGCATGCCGGGGCCGCGCGCCATCACGACCGCGTTTCGATCCGTATCGGCTATGACGAGGCACTGTCCCATCTGATGCAGGCCGGCGGCGATGCGATCCTGGGCCCCAGCCGGTTCGAGCCTTGCGGCCTTACCCAGCTTTACGGCCTTGCCTATGGCTGCGTTCCGGTCGTCGCGCGCACGGGCGGTCTGGCCGACACGGTGATCGACGCGAATGTCGCGGCTCTCGGGCAGGGAGTCGCAACCGGAGTTCAGTTCGGACGGGTCGATTATCACTCGCTCGCCAGCGCCATCGGCCGTACAATCGCGCTTTATCGCGACGAGAGGGCTTGGCGCACGCTGCAGCGTAACGGCATGGCCTGCGACTTTTCCTGGTCGCGCAGCGGGGCCGCTTATGCGGACCTTTATCGCAAGCTGTCGGACGAGGGACGATGAGCCTCAGAAACGTCTCCACCGTGCCGTATGAAGGGCAGAAGCCCGGCACATCGGGTTTGCGGAAGAAAGTCCGCATCTTCCAGCAGCCGAATTACACGGAAAACTTCATTCAGGCCGTGTTCGACGTCGCCAAGCCGATTGAGGGCGCGACGCTCGTGATCGGGGGTGATGGCCGGTTCTACAACCGCACGGTCATTCAACAGGCGATCCGCCTGGCTTCCGCAAATGGCTATGGGCGCGTCCTTGTCGGCAAGGGAGGTATTCTCTCCACGCCCGCGGCGAGCCACATCATTCGGAAATATCGCGCCTCGGGCGGGCTCATTCTGTCCGCCAGCCACAATCCTGGCGGCCCGGACGAGGATTTCGGGATCAAGTACAATATCGCCAATGGCGGCCCCGCTCCCGAAAGCGTGACCGAGGCAATCTACCGCCGGACGCAGACCAACGGGCGTTGGCTGACTGTCGACACGGACGACATCGATCTCGATCGCCTGGGCACGGTGGATGTGGCCGGCATGAAGGTCGAAATCATCGATCCGGTCGCAGATTATGCCGATCTTATGGAAAGCCTGTTCGATTTCGCTGCGATCCGCGCCGCGGTGGCTGACGGTTTCACTATGGCGTTCGATGCGATGCACGCCGTCACCGGGCCCTATGCCAAGGAAATCC
>JAFKFF010000296.1 GCA_017307315.1 Alphaproteobacteria bacterium | reverse complement strand
CCATGCGGGAGGCCTCCGGATCGACATAGACATTGAATTCCGCCGCCGGGGTGACGTTTCCGCCCGAGAGCGATCCCCCCATCATCACCACGCCCTTGATCATGCGGGCAAGGTCGGGATCGGCGGCGAGTGCGATGGCGAGATTGGTCTGCGGTCCCAGCGTGATCAACGTCACCTGACCGGGATATTGGCGCACCACCCGGCGGATGAAGGCGGGCGCGGGATCGGCGATAGGCTTGGTTTTTGGCGGCGGGAAAACCGCGCCGCCCAATCCGTTCTCGCCATGGGCATAGGTCGCCGTGACCAGCCGCCGCTGCAGCGGCACTTTTGCGCCCACCGCGACCGGAATGTCCGTGCGTCCCGCGATCTCCACCATGCGCAGCGCGTTGGGCAAGGTGAAAGCGAGCGGCACATTGCCCGCGACCGGGGTGATGCCTTCGATCTTCAGTTCCGGCGAACGCATCGCCAGGAGCAGCGCAAAAGCGTCATCCACGCCGGGGTCGGTATCGATGATGACGCGGCGCGGACTGCCGCTCTGCGCGACAGCCGCCCCCGCTCCGGTCAGTGAAATGGCGGCGATGGAGGAAGACAGGAACGAGCGCCGGCTGAACGCGCGATTGTTCGATTGACCGCTCATGTGTTGTTCCCCGTCACCGTGCCCCGCGCCACCATAGCGTCCGTTTTCGCGCGGCGGAATTCACTTTCCATCTCGCATCTGCGGAAGTGCCGGTCGGTTGAAGGGCCTTGGGACTTGTGACAGCCTCGGCCACGCGGGAGTGCTTCGGGGGCCTCATGTTTCAACCGGACGGCTATGCGGTCGCGCTCGCCATGATGCTGGTCACCATGGTGTGTTGGGGTTCCTGGGCCAACACCATGAAGCTCGCGCCGGGCTTTCCGTTTCCGCTTTTCTACTGGGACTATGTGATCGGCGTGCTTCTGGTCAGTCTTCTCCTGGGGCTGACCATGGGATCGACCGGCGGGCCCGATGCGATGCTCGCCGATCTCGGCGGCGCGGGGACCGGCAGCGTTCTCTATGCGCTGGCGGGCGGGGCGGTGTTCAACGTCGCCAACCTGCTGCTGGTTGCCGCCATTTCCATAGCCGGACTTGCGGTGGCGTTTCCGGTGGGCATCGGGCTGGCGCTGGTGGTGGGCGTGCTGCTGAACTATGCCATCGCGCCTGCCGGCAATCCGCTTCTGCTGTTCGCCGGCGTGGCGCTGGTGCTCGTGGCGATCCTTGTCGATGCGCTCGCCTATCGGGCGCGCGGCCAGCAGGGCCAGCATGACGTGGGGCGCGGTCTGAGGATCGCCATCGCCTGCGGCTTCCTGATGGGCATCTTCTATCCGCTGGTGACCAAGGCATCCGAAGGCCCGGCAGGGCTTGGGCCTTATTCCGTATCTTTCCTGTTTTCCGTGGGCGTGCTGCTGTCGGCGCTGGTGTTCAACACTTATCTGATGCGCCGGCCCATCACCGCCGATCCGCCTTGCAGCTTTGCCGGCTACAGGATCGCGGCGCCCGGCACGCATCTGGTGGGCATCGCCGGCGGCGCGATCTGGGGCGTGGGCATGACCTTTTCGCTGGTGGCGGCGACCACTCATTTCGTCGGTCCCGCCGTTTCCTATGCCATCGGCCAGGGCGCCACCATGGTATCGGCTGCCTGGGGCGTATTCGTCTGGCGCGAATTCGCCGGCGCGCCGGCATCGACGAACAAGTTGTTGGCGCTGATGTTCGTCCTGTTCCTGGCTGGCCTTGGTCTCGTCGCCATCGCGCCGCTTTACCCATGAGCACGGCAGACATTCTGGTGGTCGGCAGCGCCAATATGGATCTGGTGGCGTTTTCCGATCGCCTGCCCGCGCCAGGCGAGACGCTGTTGGGCGGGGCATTCCAGAGCTTTGCAGGCGGCAAGGGCGCGAACCAGGCGGTGGCGGCAGCGCGCGCCGGCGGCAAGGTGGCCTTTCTGGGACGTATCGGCATCGATCTTTTCGGGGCGCGGCTACGCGAAGGCTTGCAGCGCGCCGGCGTCGATACGCGGTTGTTGGGCGAGGTGGAGGGCGCCTCCGGCGTCGCCATCATCATGAGCGGTGGCAGCAACAACATGATCGTGGTGGCGCCGGGCGCCAATGACGCGGTGACCCCGGCAATCATCGACAAGGCGGCCTTTGCCGGTATCCGGTTCGTGCTCGCCCAGTTGGAGACGCCGCTGGATGGCGTGCTGGCGGCGGCGCGGCGGGCGCGTGAAGTGGGCGCGACCTTCATTCTCGATCCCGCCCCGGCACGGACATTGCCGCAGGAATTGCTGTCGCTGGTGGATTGGCTGACGCCGAACGAAAGCGAGGCCGCCGGCCTGTTGGGCTTGCCGGTGCTGGACGATCCCATTGCGGCGGCGCGTCGGCTCAAGGCGCTTGGGTCCCGCGGCGTGGTCTTGAAGCTGGGCGGGCAGGGCGTGGTGGTGTTGGGCACTGACGGCACCCCAGTCGCGATCCCGGCGCGCACGGTGGCCGCCATCGACACCACCGCGGCAGGCGACGCTTTCAATGGCGCTTTCGCGGTGGCGTTGTCCGAAGGTCTTTCCGCGCCGGAGGCGGCGCGCTTCGCGGTGACGGCGGCGGCGATATCGGTCACGCGCCATGGCGCCCAGCCTGCCATGGCCTCGCGCGCCGAAATCGACGCCATGACGGCGCAGAACCAAGGATAGAAGAGGCATCCGGCCCGCGCTCGCGGCATGTTCGGAAGCAGTGCTTTCCGCTGCGTCAGGGATGCGCCCCGGTTTTCCGCCTTTTTCCCGCCCTGCCCGGCGCTTATGTCCGCACCGGATTCCTTCTATAATCGGCGCCGTTAAGAGGCTCTGGCCAACCGGATATCTGGGAGGTTTACATGAAGCGTCTTGCTCTTCTTTCCGCCTTGCTGATTTCGTCTGCCGTCGCTCAAGCCGCTTCGGCAGCGACCTCGCCGTCCTTCCTCGACCGGCAGACCAACAATGTGGAAATGATCTACAATGTCGATCCCGCCCTGCAGTGTTTTCGTTCCGCGCGCGATACCGCAGAATTGCGCTACGGCCTGGAGCATTGCGACATCGCCTTGCGCGATCCGCACATGAATTTCCGGGCCCAGACGGTACTCAACCGCGGCATCATCCGCTATGCGATGGGCGACAGAAGCGGCGCCTTGCGCGATTTTCGCCTCGCGCTGGACTACAATCCCACCATGGGCGATGCCTATCTGAATCAGGCGCTGGTGTTCGCGGCGGAACGTCGTCCCGATGAGGCGTTTGCCGCCATCAACCAGGGCATCGCGATGGGCAGTGCCAAGCTGCATGTCGCCTATTACATCCGCGCCGGCCTCGAAGAGGACGCCGGGCGCACAGCGCAGGCCTATCGCGATTACCGGCGGGCGCTGACAATCAAGCCGGACTATCAGCCGGCACTGCGCGAGGTCGAGCGGTTCCGGGTCGTGTCCCGGCAGGCTCCGGCCTCTTAAGGCCGCCGCGTTCCAGGACGGCCGCAAAGCCGGCCATCCGGTTCGCGTGCCCGGATAGGAATGCCCTGAAAGGCGTGCGGCGCCCCGGAAGCGCGCCCGCGCCCCAAGGAAAACCATAGCGCCTTTACCCGGAATTTACCGCGCTTCGCCACTCTCGGCGGCGGTTGCCGCGGACGGCGCGTTCCCGATTCCAAGTCGCAAGGCACCTTGCCGCGATCCGCGAGACGGGCGTCGGTCCGGGAGAATGCGCGAGAAGTGATCGGATGACGCCGGCCTGGGCCTTGTTCTGCATCGATTTTGTGATCGCCGCGGTTGGCTGGCCGGCGGCGCTTTGGCTGGGTGGATTCGACCGGTCCGCGAACGGGATCGCGCTGATCGTTTTTCCGGCCGTCACTTTGCTCTGTCTCTACGCGTTGGGATCTTACCGGCGCGACAGCATTGCCGATATCTCCAAGGCCCTGGAGCGGGTCCCGGTCATCATCGTGATCGCCAATGCCGCGGCAAGTTTCGCCACTATCGTGCTGGGGCAGGCTTTTTCCTTCACGCTCAGTTTCGCCGCGCTCGTCTGCTTCACCCTATGCGCCGTGATGGCGCGGCTGCTGTTCCGCTCGCTTCGCCGCCATGCCCTGTTCCGGACCCGGCTTCTGATCATCGGCGCCGGAAAGCGGGCGTGGGACCTGGTGTGGATTTTGCGTACCCAGGGCCGCTTCTGGCAGTATGAGTTGACCTTCCTGCATGAACCGGGCTTCGGCGAGATCGATCCGCGGCTGAAGGACAATCGCATCCTCGGCATGTCGGACAATCTTCTGACCATCGCCGGGCAAAGCCGGACCGATGAAATCGTGGTGGCGCCGGACGAGCGGCGGGGCATGGCGCTGGAATCCCTCATCACCTGCCGCGCCGCGGGCTACCCGGTTTCCGAATATTCCAGCTTCCTGGAGAAGGAAGTCTGCCGCATCGACATCAAGCGTCTCGACCTCGCCTGGATGCTCTATTCCGACGGTTTCCGCACCGGCCGGCTTACCGCTCTTTTCAAGCGGCTGTTCGATATTGCGGGAAGCCTCATCATTCTCGTCCCGGTTTCGCCTTTCCTTCTGGCGGCGATGGCGGCGGTGTGGCTGGGCGATCGCGGCCCGGTCTTTTACCGCCAGGAACGGGTGACGCAGCGCGGTCGCAGCTTCCGGATTCTCAAATTGCGCACCATGCGCGTCAATGCGGAATCCGGTGGCGCGGTCTGGGCCGCCGCCAAGGACAGCCGCATCACGCCGGTGGGGGAATTCCTGCGCCGCAGCCGGCTCGACGAAGTGCCCCAGCTTCTCAACGTGTTGTGGGGCGACATGTCGCTGGTGGGGCCACGGCCGGAACGGCCGGAATTCATCGCCGATCTTGCCAGGATGCTGCCGCTCTATCACGAGCGCCACGCGGTGAAGGCAGGTCTCACCGGTTGGGCCCAGATCAACTATCCCTATGGCGCGTCGCTGGACGACGCGCGCTCCAAGCTCAGCTACGATCTCTATTACGTGAAGAATTACAGCCTGTTCTTCGATATCCGGATCGTGATGCAGACCTTGCGCGTGGTGCTGTGGCCCGGTTCCGGCGTGCGGTGACGCGCACCGTCAAGGCGTGATCCAGCCGCTCAAGGGCGCGAAGCGGCCGCCGCGCAATTCGCAGACAAAGCCCGCCCGCTGGGCATGATGATCCGTCTTGGAAAAACTCACCGGCGGAAGAATGCCGCCGGAGTCCCAATCCTTGATGGTTTCCATCGCATCGATGAAGGATTCGCGGGTGGGATTGGGGCCGGCGCGGCGCAGGCCCTCCATCACCATTTGCCCGAAGGCATAGCCGTAGAGAGAATAGCGGTTGAGCTTCTCGCCCGGAAAATAGCGCGCCATCAGGCGGCGATAGGCAAGAACGCCCGGCACATCCGAATGGTTGGGATCGGGATAATAGCAAAGGCCCAAGGTGCCGTCGGCGAAGCCGCCGGGCACGTTGAGGTATTCCTCGTCGGTGAGCGGGCCGGTGGAGACCATGCGGACGTCTTTCCAGTCCAACTTGGCCTTGGCCTCCATCACCCGCTTGGCCTGGGGCGGATAGAGCGCTATCACGATGGCGTCGGGCCTTTGATCGCGCAGGCGCCGCATTTCGGCGGCCAGATCGGCAGGCAAGGTCTGGTTCACCGGCTCTTCGCCCGCCACGGCATAGCCGTTCGCCTGCGCCAGATCGTGCAAGCGGTCGCGGAAATAGCGGCCATAAGCGTTGGGGTCATAGAGAATGGCGATCCGCTTCATGCCGCGGTCGCGGGCGAGGTAGCGGTACATCATGCGCGTCTCGCCATCGTAATGGGGAAAGGACGTGAACACGTAGCGGGCGTCGTCCCTGTCCAGCAGCCCGGTGTGAGGAAACATGTAGGGCAGCTTGCGCGCCATGGCGAAAGGCGCGATCTGCATCGACGCGGTGCCGCCATGGTTCCACAAAAGCAGGACCCGATCCTGGTCGGCCAGCTTGGCGACATTGGCGAGCACCTCAGCGTCGCCGGCCGCGCCGGTTTTGGTGCGGGCATAGCTGCGCTCGGTCAGCTTGTGCCCGTTGATGCCGCCGCCCGCGTTGACCTCGCGGATCACCAGCCGCATGCCCAGATTTTCCGCCGCCCCCGATGGCGAGAGGGCCGACGGCGCCTCGATCCCGATCGCGATGTCCCGGGCGGGCGCACCCGCCGCCGTGGCGCTTGCCGCGACCGAAAGCGCCGCCGCCAAGACGAGGAATCGGAAAATCATCCCGTTTCTATAGCGGAAAGCCTTGCCGAAATCTCCGCCCCGCCGTCAGGCCACTTCCGGTTTGGGAAAAGCCTGCAGGCCCGGATCGGCCGCCTGCCGCAACGTGTCTTCTTCGGCCTTGGCCGCCGCGCCAAAGGTCGATTGCTCCAGGACGCCGGTCAGGTGCCAGCGGCCTTCCGGGCGGATGATGCGGTAGGGATCGTCGCCGATCGTCACCGCGTCGGTGTCGCGCTCCAGATCGGCGACGACTTCGACATAATCGAAGTCCGAGAAGACGAAGTTCTTGCCGCCTTCCAGCACATGGAAGCCGAAGCGTTTCCAGAAATCGACCAGCCGGGTCTGGGAATGGGCATAGATGCGCCCATAACCCTTCTTCTGGCAGAATTTGAAGGCCGCCCGCACCAGCTGGAACGCGGCGCGCGATTTGCGGAATTCCTTGCGGATGGCCAGCCGCTCCAGCTTGGCGAAATCGGCGAAGAAGCGCAGGCGCAAGCAGCCGATGGGCTCGTCGCCCATATAGGCCAGCAGATGCGTCGCCGACAGGTCGTTGCCGTCATATTCCTCGAAATAGGGGCATTCCTGTTCGCCCATATAGACCACGTTGCGGATCGCGGCGACGCGCATCAGGTCTTCGAAAGTCCGCGCCACCGTGATCCCGATCTCGTGGGGTTGCGCGCCCGGCATGTAAGTATCGTAAGGCGGCGGAACGGGTTTGCGGGGGAACAGCCATACATTCGGAGCCGTTATCGGCCCCACGCTGGCAGCAGGCGCAAAGCCGAGGACCTGGTTGAAGCGCCGCCCGAGTTCGGTATTTGGGCGTGAATAGAGATCGATACCTTCAAAGCGCGGGACCGACATCTTGTCCATGAACAACGCCATGCCCGCTGCAAGCGGACCGGGTGCGAAAACGCACCACATATAAATGCCGGCAGGGCGCTCATGCGGCTTGGCCAGCAAACGAAAATCGGGGTCTGGACCGTTGATGGTGCCCAGAGCCAGCTGCATCACGCCGATCTCGTTGAGAAGAAGGACCATGATGAAGCCTTCGCCTTGGGGCGCGGCGGGGTTGAAGCGGGATCGGCGCGCCACGGCGTACATGTGGCCGTGCCGATGGCGCAGAACTTTCTGGATGGTTTCCGTCTTGCCCAGACCTGGAATGCTTGAGCGGGCTTCCTCCATCAAACGCCCGATCTCGGCTTCGTCTGGATCGAACATCACCAAATGTCGGGCGACTCGGCTGGAGTCCAATTCGTCTAGCTTGTGTTTTCCATAGCGCGGGGCGGAGACGACATCTTCCCCGGCGATATCTCTTTGCGGCAGTGACATGTTACCCGCCATGGTTGGTAAACGTACCGTAAACCATAAATCCTCCGGTTGCGGAGATAAACACCAAACCGCCAGACAAGTTAATTGGACAACGGAAGCCGCGGAAAACTTCGGCGGCCATGCCGGATCGGGAACCCTGGGGTGACGTCTTAAGTCGGCGCCGGCCGTCGAGTGGCCGGCGTGCCGCACGCGCCGTTTGCGATCTTTTTACGCGAAGCGAACTACACCCATGCCTGTTGGGTTTACCGCCAATTTAAGTTTTGGATCAAAAATTGAGGCATGGATGTCATCGCAGCAGCCAGAGCTCTCAACCGGAAGGCCGTTCAGGAGAACTGGCACCATTTCTGCGACCCGACATTGGCGTTCATCGACCCCGGCTACGAGCATCTTCTCACGCTGTGGCGCACCAAGGCAGGAGATCGCAAGATGCCGTCCCGTTCCGATATCACGCCGCGCGATCTGAAAGATATTCTGCGCAATGTGCTGATTTTTGAGCGCATCTCCGAAAATCCCCCCGTTTACCGCTGGCGCTTGGTCGGTACAGGGCTGGTCAATGTGCTAGGGGAGCATACAGGCAAGACTTTTGAAGAGAGTATTCCACCAGAACATCTGCCGCGGTGGAAGGAATGCTGTGACCTGATGTTGGCGAGCGAGCAGCCGCTGCGCTTTCTGGGTCGCGTGCATATCAAGGGCCGCGAATATCTCGATGCGGAAAATCTCTACGTGCCGCTCGCCAATGACAATGGCAAGCCGAGCTTCATCCTGGGCCAATGCCGCTACACGCCGCGCCGGTCGGAGACCGAGGATATCTGGGAGAACCAGATGGCGTCGCTCCCCGGCGGTCTCCTCTGACGGCGGCGCTTTCGCCGCCGCCTATTTCATTGCCTGTCATCCCATGGCATAAGGATTCGGGGCAGGGCGGCGCACGCCGCGTCATGGAGCAGGCGGGCTCGCGATGAAGAATTCCACCGCGCAAGCATCTATTGTCCCCTTTTATTATGGCTGGCTGGTTCTTGCGGCGTCCGCAGTTTCCGAGATGCTGGTGCAGGGCGCCACCAGCTACGCCGCCGGCCTGTTCGTGTTGCCGCTTCAAGCGGAATTCCATCTTTCCCGCGCCGACGCCTCCAGCCCGGTCTTGATCCTTTTCCTTGGCGCCGCGCTGGTTTCGCCATTCGTGGGAAAATTCC
Organism: Alphaproteobacteria bacterium; assembly: GCA_017307315.1. Classification (GTDB taxonomy): domain Bacteria; phylum Pseudomonadota; class Alphaproteobacteria; order Micropepsales; family Micropepsaceae; genus Rhizomicrobium. The sequence continues at coordinate 1,652 of JAFKFF010000296.1, read as the reverse complement.
TGGATCGTTATCCCATCCGGCTGGTGGTGACGCTTTGCGCCCTGATCTTCAGTGGAGCTTTCCTGGTCGTCGCCGCTTCGCAATCGCTTTGGTTGATGGCAGCCATGCTTCTCTTGCCCGGCGCGATTGGCTTCATGGGGCTGGGGCCTCTGAATACGGCGCTATTGGCCTCGCGCTGGTTCTATCATCGTCGGGGTTTAGCGCTTGGAATCGCGGCGGTGGCAACCTCCGGCGGCGGCTTTGTGGTCGTGCCGCTCCTAAGTCGCGCCATTCAGGAGCATGGCTGGCGCCTGGCGCTGACCTATGAGGCCATCGCGATAGCGGCCATCATCATCGTGCTGGCGGTTCTGGTCCTGCGCGACAATCCAGGCTCCATGGGGCTGGACGAGCATGCGGAAAACCGGGGCCGCAAGGAAGCGGCGGCCTCGCGCGCGGCGTCATCCAAGGACGCATCGCGGCCCTTCCTCTGGCGGGATTTTCTCACCAAGCGGGCCTTCTGGATTCCCAGCATGGTTCTGGCGATGACCTCCGGCACCGCCCAGGCCCTGGTCGTGACCCTGGTGCCTTATGCGATTTCGCTGCGGGTGACGCCGGCCTCCGCCGCTGTCCTGATTTCCGCCTTCTCGATTGCGGCCGCAATCACCAAAGTCGGGGCAGGCATTCTTGCCGATCACATCAATCAGCGGTTCCTGCTGATCGTGGCGGCCTTGTTCATGACTCTGGCCTGGCTCACCTTGAGTCTTTTTGCCAGCTACGAGGCCTTGTTCGCCAGCGCTTGCCTGGGCGGGATCGCGCTCGGTTGCGCGCTGCCGACCACGGCGGGGCTGATCGCCGCCAGCTTCGGTGCGGACAAGTTCGGCGCGGTGATGGGCTGGACCTATACATTCGTGGCCGGTTCAGCGATCGCGGCGACACGGATCATCGGGACGCTCTACGATATCTTCGGGGGCTATCACGTCGCCTTCCTGGCGTTCTTCGCGCTCCTGGCGTCGTTGCTGGCGGCAACGCTGCTCTTTCCTTTGCGCAAGACCGCCCGCTCGGCAATCCTTCAATAGTCCACGGACCGCCAGCCCTTGCCGGCCCGATCCTCCTTGGCTTTGACATTGAACTCGCAGATCGCCTGGCCCTGCATGCCCACGCTGATGGGGCAGGCGGCCTCGAGATGGCGGACATAGCGAAGCCAGCGTTCGTTATCGGGGCCGAAGAGCCGGGCGCGGTTCGCCAGGCACCGTTCCATGGCGCCGACCCCGGCGCCGAACAGGCCGGAATAGACCGGCTCCAGGCAGGCGCGGACCTCGATGTCCCCCGAACGTCCCACTTGCCGATTGCCGAACAGAAGAAACAGCGCCGTGACGCAAACCGCGGCCGGCAAGACAAAGCGCCAACGCGACCGCCGGTTGCGGCCATCGGTGTACAGCAGGGGTGCCGCGAGGTCGCTGCCAGCCATGTCCCGGGGGATCCCGTTTGGGATACCCTAGCGCTTCGGGGGATCGGCCGGTATCGGCTTGTTCAGCCCGCCAGCAGAAGAACGTCCGCCGCCATCTCGCCCTTGGGGCCTTTTCCCGTCCGGACGCGGACCCGCTGGCCTTCACGCAGCTCGGCGAGCTCGCAGCGCCTCAAGGTTTCCATATGAACGAACACGTCCGGCGTTC
>JAFKFF010000133.1 GCA_017307315.1 Alphaproteobacteria bacterium | reverse complement strand
CCGGTGGCGCGTCTTGCAGCGGCGCAAGCTGCACTTGCGGAAAGAAAGAAGAGTAGCTGACGTCAAAAAGAACCAAGAAAACATTGGCTTTTCTTGGTTCATGACGCTGTGTCAGATTTGTGAAAATTTTCATTTGACGATTCGGGTTTGCTTGGGGCAAACCGCCTTGCCGTGAATGGACCATTCGGAACTTTTTGAGGACGTAGCCAAATCGAACCAGCCTAATCGAAATAGCAAACGCGAAGCGATGCCGATGAAGGGGCAGAGCAAGCGGGACGCGAAATAGAGCAAGCCAGATAGACGAAGCGAAACCAAAAGCCGAAAGAGTCGAATTCCCCGATGACCAGAAGAACCAGTGACGCGCTGTCGCGGTCGGACCGCGTCCTCATTGCTGCGTTGGCGATCATTCTCGCCACCGCAAGCGCCGCCGTGGGCGCCTCGCTCACCAGCCGCGCCGCTGTCAAGGTCGCAAAGGCGGAGCCTGCCGTGGTCAAGACGGAAGCCGTGCAGCCCGTGAAGCTGACGGCGGCCGACGCCGTCAAAAATCAGCTTCTGGCCGAGCATCGCTGCCTGTCGGAAGTTCTTTATTACGAAGCGCGCGGCGAAGGCGACAAAGGCCAGAAGGCCGTGGCGGAAGTGGTTTTCCACCGCATGAATTCGGGCAATTACGGCCATTCGATCTGCGCGGTGGTCTATGAAGGCGCCGGCCGTCCCGGCTGCCAGTTCACTTTCACCTGCAATGGCGATCTCGACCGCAAGAAGGACGATATCGCCTGGCTGAATTCCGAGCGCCTGGCGGCGCAGATCCTGACCGACCAGGCCTGGCGCAAGGATACGACCGGCGGCGCCACCAACTACCACGCCACCACCACCGAGCCCGTCTGGGCGCCGACCCTTGTCAAGACCGGTCAGATCGGCAATCACATTTTCTATCGCAACGCCGTAGCGCGGGCGCGCAACAGCTGATCCGCGCGGGCGGCGATCAGAGGTCCAGTCCGATATCCAGATTGACGGCACTGTGCGTGATCGCGCCGGAACTGATGTAATCGACTCCGGTCTCGGCGATGGCGCGCACCGTCTCCAAGGTGACATTGCCGGACGCTTCCAGCACCGCGCGGTCTTTCGCCATCGCGACGGCGCGCCGAAGATTCTCGACAGACATATTGTCCAGGAGAATCGTATCGGCGCCGAGCGACAAGGCTTCCTCGAGCTGCGTCAGCGTATCCACTTCGATTTCGATCTTGGCCATATGCCCGAGCCCCGTGCGCACGCGGGCGAGGGCCGCAGCAATGCCGCCGGCCGCGGCGATGTGGTTGTCCTTGATCAGCACCGCATCGTCCAACCCGAAACGGTGATTGAAGCCGCCGCCGCAGCGCACGGCGTATTTCTGCAGGATCCGCAAATTGGGCAGCGTCTTACGCGTGCAGACGATGCGCGCCTTGGTGCCTTTCACCGCCTCGACCAGGGCCGCCGTCGCGGTGGCGACGCCGGAAAGATGGCCGGCGAAATTCAGCGCGACGCGCTCGGCCGTGAGGATGGCGCGCACCGGACCGGACAGGGTCGCCAGCACGGTGCCGGTGTCGGCGGCGCTGCCGTCGGGAACCAGAACGTCGAAGCGCACCGACGGATCGACCAGGCGGAACGCGATGTCCGCGGCGACAAGGTCCGCGATCCGGCCAGGCTTGCGCGCAGCGAGGCGGGCTAGCC
>JAFKFF010000132.1 GCA_017307315.1 Alphaproteobacteria bacterium | reverse complement strand
GAAGGCATCGTCGATGACGGTGACGAACGCAAAGGCCTCAATTCCGAGGACGAACCTCTGGGCAATATGAAAGACAAGCCCAAGCGCCAGTGAGGCTTCAGACTTCGATCTCGCCAGTCAGATAGGTCGCGCAAGACCCTTGCAGGATCACTTGCGCGCCATCATCCGTACACAGAATATCTCCGCCCCGGGACGAAGCCTGCCGTGCCAGAAGCGTCTTCTTGCCAAGTCGCGCCGCCCAGAAAGGGGTGAGCGCGGTGTGGGCCGAGCCGGTGACGGGATCCTCCGGCACCCCGAAATAGGGCGCGAAGAAGCGCGAGACGAAGTCGTAAGGCGCGGCGCCGCCGGGCGCGGTGGCGATCAGCGAGCCCGCCTTCACGCTCAGGAGCAGCGCTTGCAGATCGGTGCCGGGCTTCAGGGCCAGAACCGCCTCGGGCGAGGCCCAGACCCCGATCAGCGTGGCGGTGCCCGCGCCGCCCTTTTCGGCATAATGGAACGCTTGCGGCCCTGGCGCGCCCAAGGCTTTCGCCAAGGCCGCCGGAAAGCCTTGGGGCGGCGTGAAGGAAGCCGAGGTGGCCGACGGCAATGCCATGGCGTTGCGGCCGTCCTCGCCGCGGGTCACGCGCAGTTCGCCCGAGCGGGTCTGAAACCGCACGGCGTGCAAATCCGGCTCGATATAGCGAAAGATCACATCCGCGCTGGCCAGGGTGGCGTGACCGCACAGATCGACTTCCGAGTTGGGCGTGAACCAGCGCAGATCATAGGCGCCCGGCGCGGTGCGAACGAAGAAGGCGGTCTCGGCGAGATTGTTTTCTGCCGCGATGGCTTGCATCAGGGCCGCATCCGGCCACGCGTCTAGCGGCACCACGCCCGCCGGATTGCCCGCGAACACCTTCTGGGTGAACGCATCCACTTGCCACAGCCTGAGCTTCATCGCCGCCTCCCCATAGGGCAAGCCTATCGGGACGGGATGGGCGCGGAAGCCGCACCCATGCATGGCGGTTATGCGGGCGCGGAGATCTGGCGCGGCTGCATGGCGGCTTGGAGCTTCTCGAAGGCGCGGACCTCGATCTGGCGCACGCGCTCGCGGCTGACGCCGTATTTCTGCGACAGCTCTTCCAGAGTGGCAGGCTCGTCCTTCAGGCGACGTTCCTGGATGATATCGCGTTCGCGCTCCGTCAGCGTGTCCAGTGCGTTGGTCAAAAGTTCGTGACGGTCGCCGCGCTCTTCGCGCTCGGCCAGTCGCGTCTCCTGGTCCATCGTGTCGTCGGCCAGCCAGTCCTGCCACTCGCTTTCCGACTCCGAGCGCAGCGGCGCGTTGAGCGAGGCGTCGGGGCCGGTCAGGCGACGGTTCATCTCCGTCACCTCCTTTTCGCTCACGCCCAGCTGGTCGGCCAGGGTGGCGGTATGACCGGGCGTGAGATCGCCTTCCTCGATGGCGCCGATATTGGACTTGGCTTTGCGCAGGTTGAAGAACAGCTTCTTCTGGGCCGCGGTGGTGCCCATCTTCACCATGCTCCAGCTGCGCAGCACATATTCCTGGATGGCGGCGCGAATCCACCACATCGCATAGGTGGCCAGGCGGAAGCCCTTGTCGGGGTCGAAGCGCTTGACCGCCTGCATCAGGCCGACATTGCCTTCGGAAACGATTTCCGAAACCGTCAGGCCATAGCCGCGATAGCCCATGGCGATCTTGGCCACCAGCCGCAAATGGC
>JAFKFF010000131.1 GCA_017307315.1 Alphaproteobacteria bacterium | reverse complement strand
CGGCGTCCGTGCCGGCATGACGGATTTTTCCACCGGCCAGGAGATCATGGCGGGAGCGGTGGCGTTCGGCGGCATCGCGGTCACCCATGCCTGGGGCATGACCGAAATGAGCCCGGCCGGAAGCATGAGCGCGATCAAGCCGCCGCTCGAGGAATTGCCCCGCGCAAAGCAGATCGACGCTTTGTGCAGGCAGGGCACGCCCCCGTTCGGGGTGGAGATGAAAGTGACCGACGATACGGGCAAGGAACGGCCCCGCGACGGCAAGAGCGTGGGCCGGCTGAAAGTGAAAGGCCCTGCCGTGGCGCGCGCCTATTACAAGGGCGCCGGCGCGGAAGCTTTCGATTCCGGCGGCTGGTTCGACACCGGCGATGTCGCCTCTCTGGACGAGAATGGCTTTCTGCAGATCACCGACCGCTCCAAGGACGTGATCAAATCCGGCGGCGAATGGATCTCCACCATCGAAATCGAGAATCTGGCGGTCGGCCACCCCGATGTCGCCGAGGCCGCCGCCATCGGCGTGGCCCATCCCAAATGGGGCGAGCGACCGCTTCTGATCGTGGTGCCCAAGCCCGGACGCCGCCCGACGCGGGACGCGCTCCTGGCGCATCTGCGCGGGCGGATCGCCAAATGGTGGCTGCCCGACGCGGTGGTCCTGGTGGAGGAAATACCGCACACCGCGGCGGGAAAAATTCTCAAAACGCAATTGCGCCGCCAGTTCGCGGATTTTAGGTTGGACTGACAGCCTTCCTCTTTTTTGAGTTCGCGATGCGTTTTCCCATCCTTGCCGCTCGTCTGGCCCTTGTGGCCCTCGCGCTGGCCACGGCCATCGCCGCCGCCGCCATGGTCGGCGTCCGTGCCGGCATGACGGATTTTTCCACCGGCCAGGAGATCATGGCGGGAGCGGTGGCGTTCGGCGGCATCGCGCTGATGCTCGCCGTGATCTGGACGGTGCATGCCTTGCGGCACAACCGCGGCGAGGCTAAGCGCGCCGGGATGACGGCGCTGATCGGCTCCCTGATCCTGCTCTATATCCCCCTGCACACCGTCTATGAGGGATGGATGGCGCCGGCCATTCATGACGTCACCACCGATCCGGACGATCCGCCGGCTTATGTCGCGCTGGCCGGCAGGGCGCCGGACGCCAACCGGTTCGATGCCGGGGAGAAGATCCATTATCGCGGCGAGTACAATACCGTCAGCTACATGCTGCACACTTATTACACCGAGCTGACCAAGCCCCTGGCGCTGATCATGCCGCCGGCCAAGATGTTCTGGCGCTGCTTCAATGCCGCCAAGAAGATGGGCTGGCGCATTGTCGATTACAGCGAGAAGGACGGGCGCATCGAAGCGACCGCGACCAGCTTCTGGTTCGGCCAGGTGTCCGACATCGTGATCCGGGTCCGTCCCGCCGGCACCTTGGGCGCGCGATTCGACATGCGCACACGCAGCCGCAGCAACGAGCGGGATTTCGGGCGTAGCCTGGAGCTGATGAAGGCTTATCGCGGCACCTTGGCCTCGTAGCGCCCATCGGGCAGGCGGGCGACGCGCCCCTCTTCCGCCATCTGTTTCAGATGCGCCTCGACCGTGAGGGCGGCGGCGCGGCGCAGGCCCGGCGCAAGCCCGGCATACAGCGCCTCCACCAGAAGCGGCACCGTATCCAGTCCTCGCGGCAGAGCGCGGCCGATCTGGGCGGCGCGCATGCGCCGGTGCGAGAGAT
>JAFKFF010000295.1 GCA_017307315.1 Alphaproteobacteria bacterium | reverse complement strand
CGGCCGCGGCATCCTGCACCAGGTGGAGCGCGCGCGGGAAGAGCTGGGCCGCGTGCGCGGTGCGCTGGCCGGGCGCGTGGCGATTGGCCTACCGCCCAGCATTGCCAAGGTGCTGACGGTGCCGCTGACCCGCGCCTTCCGCGTGAAGATGCCGGACGCTACGATTGGCGTAACGACAATCGCCAGAAATCTGCGCGGCCGTCTGTGCACCGACTTCCAAAGCCCCCCAGCCAGCGTCATCCCCTAACTCTCCCCTTCCCACCACCGCGCCTGAATTGTTCGTAGGTATCGTCAAACAATTCGTTCCCGCGCATGACGCGAGCTTCATCTTCGCCCTGGGTACGACAGATACCCGCAATGACATGAGCGATCCCCGCGGTTTCGGGGCGATTGAACTTCCCGTCCTTCAAGTCAATGTCATGAATGATTTCGCCAATCGCCTTGAGTGCCGGATTGGACACGCCCGCTCGCTTCAAGATGGTCTCGAACGAGCAATTATCGCCTTCATGCGTGAACTCCCCATCTTGCATGTCAAAACGCAGCTCTCCCGGCAGGGGCTTATAGTCATTGCTGGAAACGAATTTGAGTGTGCCCTTGGGATCGACAAATCGCTTGATGAGCCAGGCGCAGGCGATCCGATCCACGTGAATATCCTGGCGAGTTACCCATGCCCTTGCCGTCAACGCTTTGGGATCAATTGCGCCGGATTTGGCGGAACCGGGAGCCTTGGTGATGGGGCGATGTTCCAAAGCCGCTAGCGAGGCCTCCACGGGCAAACGGCCCGGCGCACCGAAATAATCGATCCTACTGGCGTCCATGAAACGTTGGCGGAATTTAATCAATGCGGGGCCGAGGTCCGCCTTACGGTTTTTGGCTTTTCGCAGCGTTTGAGAGAATGCCCGCAAATCCTTCGCGATTGCGCCATAGTCGGCGTCGCGGGCGGCATTGAAGAGCGCACGGACTTGAACGTCGCGGATTCCAGCGAGGAACTCTGCCCGGCATATCAATCCCTCGCCCCCTTCGCGTTCGATTTCCGAAAGAAGCCGTTGAAAATCAACGCGGGTCTGTTCGGTCTCGGGCAGCACGAAAACAGAATTTTTAAGGCTGACCACGCCCAAACTCTGGAGCTGTCGCCAGATCTTCACACGCAAATAAGCCGGCTTGGCGGGGAGCTGCTGAACAAGAAGCAACCACCCCGAACTGGCCGCTTCTGCTGTGGAGCGAGGAGCTTTCATCGCCATGATACACTCATATCACGATATTGACAGTCGGAAACATTAGTATCAGGACTCGCACTATGCCGATCTTTTGGCTGGGCGGCAATGATGCAGGAGGTTGCTTGTCCACCGCGAGCGATACCGCGGCGCCGAAGATTGAAGCAGGCGGGACCCTGCCCTCCCTGGGCGAGGCGTTCTGGACCTGGACGCGCGTTGCGCTACTCAGTTTTGGCGGTCCGGCGGGGCAGATCGCTGTCATGCACCGCATCCTGGTGGTCGAAAAAGGCTGGATCAGCGAGGCGCGATTCCTGCACGCGCTCAATTATTGCATGCTACTGCCAGGCCCAGAGGCGCAGCAGCTAGCGGTCTATATCGGCTGGCTGATGCACCGGATTCGCGGCGGCATCGTATCGGGCACACTGTTCATTCTTCCGGGGCTTATCAGCCTCTGGGTCCTGAGCGTGCTCTATGCGGCCTATGGACAGATCGGCGTCGTGGCGGCGGTCTTCTTCGGGCTGAAATCGGCAGTGTTGGCGGTGGTGCTCGAAGCCGTGATCCGGATTGGCCGCCGGGCACTGCGAAGCCCAGCCCACGTCGCCATCGCGGCACTCGCTTTCATCGGAATTTTCGCGTTCGGCGCGCCGTTCCCGCTCATCATTTTCGCCGCTGGCCTGATTGGATATGCCGGACAACGCTTCGGTTTGCGTTGGTTCCAAGCAGGCGCCGCGCACGGAACTGGCAAGTCCAATGTGGACGCGCCCGGCTTGATCGACATCGCACTCGCCCAAGGAACGCCGGACTATCTGCGCCATTCTTGGCCACGTTTTGCGGCCATCGCCGTCATCGGCGGTCTTATTTGGCTGGCCCCGCTTCTCGCAGCGCCTCTATTCGGACCATCGGGCACGATCTACACCACCATCGCGGCCTTCAACAGCAAAATGGCGGTCGTGACCTTTGGCGGCGCCTATGCCGTTTTGGCTTACATGGCCCAACAAGCCGTCGAGCATTATCACTGGCTGAAGCCGGACGAAATGCTGGTCGGCCTGGGGTTCGCGGAAACCACACCCGGACCGCTGATCAGCGTCGTGCAGTTCGTTGGTTTCATGGCCGCCTTCCGGCACGCAGGCCCTCTCGCGCCCATCCTCGCCGGAACCATCGGCGGCGTGGTGGCGAAATGGTCGACATTCGTTCCTTGTTTCATCTGGATATTCCTAGGTGGGCCTTACATCGAAGCATTGATCGGAAACAAAGCACTCACCGCGACCCTTTCGGCCATAACCGGTGCAGTGGTCGGTGTTATTTTGAACCTGGCTGTTTGGTTCGCGATGCATTCCTTGTTCGGTCAAGTGCAAAACGTCCAGTCATTTGGTCTTTCGCTTGGCATTCCCGTTTGGAGCAGCATCAATCTCCCCGCGCTGGTAATTATGGCATTGGCCATGGTGGCAATCTTCCGCTTCAAGGTCGGCATGATCCCGGTCCTGGCGGGAAGCTGCCTGACAGGAATCGCTTTTTATCTTCTCAACATCGATATCTGAATTCAGGAGGTCAGAATGTCTCGCCGCGTAAAGGGTCTTTTCATCACGGCAGCGCTCGCGCTGATTGCTGCGGGCAGCGCATGGGCCCAGACCACCAGTTCCGTACTCGACGGCGTTTATGCCGACGCTCAGGCAATACGTGGTCAGGATCAATTCGCCCAACGCTGTTCCGCCTGCCTTGGGACAGGCCTGACCGGTAATGGCGAAGCTCCGGCTCTGGTCGGCGGCGAATTCATCTCCAACTGGGCCGGCCTGACCGTGGGCGAACTACTCGAGCGCATCCGCACCACCATGCCGCAGGACAATCCCGGCAAGCTCAGCCGCGCCCAATATGCGGACATCCTGTCCTTCATCCTCAAGTCCAATGGCTATCCCGCTGGGCAGAAGGAACTGGATCAGCGCACCGAGTTCCTCAAAGGCATTGCTTTCGTGCCACCCAAGATCGCAGGCGGCAAATAGCACCAGCGCAAAAGCTGCACCAAATAGGGAGACAAAAAATGCAAAAATCGATCCTGGTATCCAGCGTCCTTATGATTGCCGCGCTCGGCGCGGCGGCACCTGCCGTTGCCGCAGACTGGACCCAGGTGGCAAACGCTTTGGGCAAGCCCGGCACCGTAGGCGCAGGTGGCGTCTATCGCGTAGGCTTCCCGCGTACCGATCTCAACGTCACTCTTGACGGCATCACCCTGAAGCCGACTCTGGCGCTGGGCGCTTGGGTCGCCTTCTTGCCCATGGGCAACAAGGACATGGTGATGGGCGATTTGGTCCTGACCGAAGACGAAGTCGGCCCCGTAATGAAAAAACTGAGTGAGAACGGCATCGAGATCAGCGCGCTCCACAACCATCTGTTCCACGCCAGCCCGGTGACCCTCTATATGCATATCTATGGCGAGGGCGATGGCGTAAAGCTCGCTACCGCCATTCATGAAGGCCTTGCGCTCAGCAAGACGCCGTTCCCGGCTTCCGCCGCCCCGGCACCGGCAGCGGCACCGCCCGCCATCGACCTAGACACCGCCGCCATCGACGCGGCACTGGGTGCGAAGGGCGCGAATGCGGCGGGCGTCTATCAGGTGAACATCGCCCGCAAAGACCCGGTCAAGGAAGGCGGCATGGCGCTGCCCATTCCCATGGGCGCGTCGGAAGCGATCAACTTCCAGCCCTTGGGCGGAGGCAAAGCGGCGATCACTGGTGACTTCATGCTGACGGCGACCGAGGTCAATCCGGTCCTGCGAACGCTGCGCGAGAATGGCATCGAAGTGACGGCGCTGCACAATCATATGCTGACCGACCAGCCGCGTCTCTTCTTCATGCATTTCTGGGCGCATGACGATCTCCAGAAACTGCTAACGGGTTTGCACGCGGCCCTTCAGAAGGTTGCCGTCAAAAGCCAGTGAACACTTTGCGCCAGCACCTCCGTTGATGACCCCATCTTCAACCCCAATCAGGAGATTCCCATGACATCCAATCCGCCGAACCGGCGCCATTTCGTCAAAGCCGCCGGTCTTGTGGCCGCAGCGGCTTCCACCGCCGCCCTTGCCAAATCCGCCTCCGCACAGACCACATCCCCGGCGAAGTCTCCCGCCTACGCGATCAAACCGCTCCCCTTCGATCCCAAAAGCATCAAGGGTCTGTCGGAGAAAATTCTGGTCAGCCATCACGACAATAATTACGCGGGCGCGGTCAGGCGGTTGAACGCCATCGGCGCCGAACTTGCCGGGCTCGACTTCGCCAAGGCGCCGGTCTTCACCGTCAATGGGTTGAAGCGCGAGGAACTGATCGCGATGAACTCCATGATCTTGCATGAGCTGTATTTCGACAGCTTGGGTGGCGGCGCCCCGGCGGGCAATTTGGCGGACGCCATTGCCCGGGATTTCGGCAGTATGGACCGCTGGCGCGCGGAATTCTCGGCCCTGGGCCGGGCCGAAGGCGGCGGTTCGGGCTGGGTGCTGTTGAGCTATTCGCCCCGCGACAAGCGCCTGGTCAATCAATGGGCGGCCGACCACACCAGTAACGTCGCGGGTGGGCGGCCGATCCTGGCGCTCGACATGTATGAGCATGCCTACCACATGGATTACGCCGCGGGCGCGGCTGGCTATGTCGATGCGTTCATGGCCGCGATCCGTTGGGACAACGTCGCAGCATTGTTCGACCGCTATAGCCGGGAAACATAACCGCCCAAGCCAGGAGAAATCGACATGGCGTCTGAACAAAATCGCCGTAGCTTTCTTCAAATCGCCTGCACTGCCGCCGCCGGCTTCTTTTTCGCATCAACGTCCGGAGCGGCGGCGAAACCCTGTGCAACGACCAGGGTACTGTTTGTCTGCCCCCTGGGCGTGGTCCAGAGCGTCATCGCGCGCGAGGAGCTTCGCCGCATTGCCAAGGCGCGCGGGCTTCGGGTTCAGGCGCTGTCCCGAGGGATCGATCCGCCAAAAATTCATCCCGAAGCCGATATCTCGCCCGGCCTGGCAGCGCATTTGCGCGAGAGGAACATTGATGCCTTCGCCGATCCGCTACGCCGCTACTCCAGAACGGAGCCGACACACGCAGACATCACGATTGCTTTCAATGAAGCTGCGCTTGCCCCCGGCTTGAAACACGCACGCGCCTGGAAGAGCCCGTCGTGGAACGACCAATATCCCGAAGCAAACGAAGCCCTCTCAAAAAACATTGAGGCGCTCGTCAGCGAGCTTGCAGCCCGGCAATGCTAGCGGCGCGGATATTGTCGTCCGTTGCGATCCTGGCCGTCCTTGGCGCAGGCACCGCCGCCGCGGCACCGTCACCCGCTTTCGGTGGCCACTTCAACTTGGTGGCCGATGTGCCTTTGGGCCCCGCCGCCAACCGCATCGATTATCAGAGCTTCGATCCCAGCGCTCACCGCCTCTATATCTCGCTCATGGGCGCTGGCAAGCTGTTGGTGTTCGACACGACGGCGAACAAGCCCCTCAAACAGCTGGATGGGTTCTCAAAAACCACCGGGGTCCTGGTGGTACCGCAACTCCATCGCGTCTTTTCCAGCGTTCCCGGTGGCGGCATCGGTCCCTCGGTGGCGCAAGGCCTCGGCATGTTGGGGCTGTCGTCCGGCCATGGCGCGGTCGTCATCGTCGATACCGAAACGCTCCAGGAAGTTGCCCGTTTGCCGGGTGGAGTGTTTCCGGACGGGATCGCCTATGACCCGAAGGACAATCGTATCTTCGTATCGGACGAGATGGGATCGGCCATCACCGTTATCGATCCGGGCACAAACAAGGTGACCGCACGTATCGCAGCAGGTGGCGAAGTCGGGAATGTGCAATACGACCAAGCAACCGCCAAGCTTTACGCTCCCATCCAATCCAAGAACGAGCTTGGAATTTTCGATACCATGGGAAACCGGCGGACCGGCAGCTATCCGTTAACGGGCTGCAACCATCCGCATGGCTTGGCGATTCCGCCGGACACGGCCATCGGCTATGTCGCCTGCGATGAGAATGATGTCCTTGTGACAATCGACCTCAAGACGGGAAAGGAACTCAGTCACCTTCCGCTCGGCCACGATCCCGATGTGCTAACGATGGACGGCACGGCGAAGCGCCTCTATGTCGCGACAGAGTCCGGCAATCTTTCGACCTTCAATATCGCCAACCCAGCGGTGCCCATCTCATTGGGCGACAGTTTTGTCGGTAAGAATGCCCACTCCGTCGCGGTCGATCCTCTCACACACCGCCTCTTTCTGCCGCTCCGCGATCTGAACGGAAAGTCAGTGATGCGCATTCTCTCTCCCCACTAGCGAGCTAAAAAGCGCGGGCTGCTATGAATGTCCGTGCCGATGATGGATATCGGGATAATGCGGGTGTGCATGTGTCATCGGCGCATGTTTGTGCCAATGCGCGTGAGGTTCGCCAGGCGGGTCAGCATCAGTATGCGAGTGCTGATGATGTTCATCGTGGATATGCCGGTGTTCGTGTTCCAGAGCTTCGTGGAGGTGATCGTGCGAATGCCGTTCCACCAGGTGCAAGTATAATCCGAGCGCCATCAGAACTCCGGCGACGATCAAGCTCGTTGAAATCTTATCTCCAACCAGAACGACCGCCAAAGCCGCGCCAATGAAAGGCGCGGTCGAGAAATAAGCTCCTGTCCTGGCACTTCCAAGATCGCGCAGTGCCAGGACAAAAAATACGAGCGAAACGCCATAACCAACAAAACCGAGCGCCAAAGCGCTCCCAAGAATTGGAAGACCGGGCAATCGCGAGCCCGCAAAAAATGCCAACGCGGAGTTTACCGATCCAGCGACAACTCCCTTGATAGCGGCGATTTGCACTGGGTCAGATGCGGAAAGTTTGCGGGTCAGGTTGTTATCGATACCCCAGGCTAACCCTGCCCCGGCTATCAACAACGCACCCCAGCTGACACCGCCCAAACCGCCGCCCGAGGACAATAGGATTGCGCCCAGGAGAATTGACGCCGCGCCGAGCAAAATACGCCTATCGAAATTCTCTTTAAAGACGGCCCAAGCAATACCCATGGTCGCAACGCCCTCCAGATTGAGAAGGAGAGCTGCCGATGAAGCGCTGGTGCGAGAAAGGCCCAGCATAAGCAACAACGGGCCCGCCACGCCTCCGGAAAGAATCATCAACGCCATCCACGGTAGATCGGCGCGCCGCAGCGGAGACTCGCTGATGCTGGTTCCGTTGCCATGTCGAATGATCCAGAGAACAGTCAGCCCTATCCCTGACCCAAAGTACAAAATGCCAGCCAATAGCCATGGATCGGCCCCACCACCCAAAAGAAGTTTAGCGAGGGGAGTGCTTGCGCCAAAAAGAGCTGCTGATGCGATCGCAAATAAGGGGCCTGTTCCTATTCGCTGGGAAATCATGTTCACCGCGCAGGGTCACTTTTGTCGTGCGACGGATATCCCGCCGATCGGAATCTCTTCAAGCCTTGGACAGCAAGTAACCTGATAGCTGATAGCCTACCAATAGAAATCCGCATCCCATCAGCACTGTATTGGCCACAAAAGCGTCTCGCAAAAAGCTGGGCGTCCTGCGCCAATACGAAAGAATTATCAGAACACCTGTAAGCGCAATCACTTGGCCAAGTTCAACACCGACATTGAAGCTGAGGATATTTGTGGCAAGCCCGTTTTTCGGCAACGTGAACTCTTGCAGCTTCGTCGCCAACCCGAAGCCATGAAAGAGACCAAATACCATCACCGCGATTTTGGTATTGGGCTGGAAACCAAACAAACACTTGAATCCATCCATGTTATCGAACGCCTTGTAAGCGACCGATAGACCTATAATGGCATCTATGATGAAGGGGTTGGCTCGGATGCCACCCAAAACGCCCAGTAAAAGCGTAAGACTATGGCCGATAGTGAACAGAGTTACGTACTGAACAACATCCTTAAGGCGGTAAAGGAAAAAGATCACGCCGAACAGAAACAGCAGATGGTCATAGCCCGTGACCATATGCTTTGCCCCAAGATAGAGGAACGGTCCGATGGCAGGACCGCTCACGCTCTGAATGTAAAGCGCATCCTTCCCCGTAACACCATGCGCAAGCGCCACATCGGAGAATCCCAAAATCAGCAGCACAGAGAAAGCTGCCGCAATGACCTTAGAACGCTGCGCTCGCATCGGTATTAAGGGCTGGAGGACGCGGGGATCGCCGGTACCAGCCGAACCTGCAATGCCAACAGATCTTCGTAATCATCGCCATATGCGTCAACCACCACCGTTCTGCCGACTTTCACCTCAGCTTGGTTGACCTTTTGCTTGTCGCGGAAAAATTCCGTTTCCTTGTCTATCTGGACAGCTATGAGATTATTTGCCCGCGTCTTCACTTCGATAGATACTTTTTCCGCTTTTGTGACGATCCCGATGACGCGGAAATTATCATGCGCAAAAAGCGGGGTTTCGCTCGAAAACAGAAATACCGCCATTGCTGCATATGCCGTTCTTAGATGCATGGCTTTGTCTCCTGTTGGATCAGTTTGGCGATTTAACATCGCGAAGAGTGCGCTTCCCATTCATTCCAAATTCGATGGCCGTGCTGTAGAAGCCCGCAGACTTGACCTTAACAGTAACGCGGTGGGTGCCTTTGTTCTCCCAATACCATCCGTGAATGCCAGTGAACGGTGCTGTGAAGCCGCCGTTGGCTGATTGAGCGTCGCGCTTATCGAAAGATTTCACACCTTTCACGGAGTCGGCATCCGGTTCGTCGTGGAAATCGTGCGTCACGACTTCACTCGCGTTCCAGCTGAATATCATGCTGGCCCCTTTTTCAAGATGGTATTTGTATTCCATATACTCATATGGCTCGATCACAAACTCGGCAGAGTCCACATGATATGCGCCTGCATACTGTGCGACATCCCCTCGCTGCACAGGTGTTAAACCACGACCGCCCGCAGGCAAAATCAACGGCGGTCCATTGCCCGGTTTCGAAATTGCTAGAAGGCCAAGCGCAGCTCCCGTACCGAGAGGGTCGATCCCGTATTCAGCGGGAAGCACCGTTGTCACCAACAAAAAAGCCGCGCCCACGAAAGCGATCGCGCTGGCTTTGAGTAAGCTTGCCTGAGATGGGGGTGTGGGCCGGCCCTGAATGTCGAGAGCCATGTCAATACGTCCAGGTTGCGAGTGAGAGATATCGCATTGCCACTCTCCCGGCTGGTTACAGCCAAATCGATCCACCACATTGCTAGCGTAATAATCCAGACAAAACTACGACTTAGGCAAGCGAGACGTAGTGAACGCCGCCATTGGAAGCGCAACGTTGCCAGTCTATCAGCCTCACGCTAGGTTGCGCCGGTGTGGGTCGATTTGAGAACCTTTTTTAGACGCGCGGGCGCCATCTCTTGCGCCGCCCTGATCCTGGTTTTTGTTCAAGCCGGGGTGGCCAGCGCTGTTGGCGATGTCGAGCACCTGTTTGTCGGCCATCACGCCCACCAACACATGCTTTTCAGCGATCTCGCCCTGGATTTCCACCACGACGACGCGGCCGCCGATGGAGCGCAGCATGATCTGGGCCAAAAGGCGCCGGACCATCACCATCATCACGGCGATCTGGGTTCGAGCAACGTTTTACCCGTCTCGTCTCCTGACACGTCTCCCCAGCAGATCGGCTTTCTTGATCCGCCGGTATCAGGCCACGTGCTGACCAAGACCCAGTTGGCACAACCCGAGCGCCCTCCGCGAACCGGCTACATCGCCGCCTGAGCCGCGCCCTTTCGCGCGGCCGTCCGCATTTATCCTGAGGCATCAAGATCATTGCCGTGAACGTGCGCCGTATCGTGGCCGCGCACTTCACGGAGGAGCGTCCCATGAATTCCGAAACCCGTGATCGCTGGCTCGCTGCCAGCGTTATTGCCCTTGTCGCCGCCGGAGCAGGCTTCGGCATAGCCCGATGGACGGCCGCTCCCCCCGCTGCTGAGGCGTCCGCCCCGGAGGCTGGCACGCCATCGCACCTGAAACTGGCGGATCGAGAAATCGCAGCGGCAGGCATCTTGGTGCAGAAGACGGCGGCGGGCAGCCTGAGTTCGGAGATCCTGGCGCCCGCAACAACCGCGGCGGAACCGAATGGCGTGGCCTCGCTGATGGCCCATGCTGAAGGAGTCATCTCTCGGCTGGACAAGAGGCTGGGCGACCCGGTCAAGGCCGGCGAAGTGCTTGCGCTGGTCGATAGCAAGGATGCGGCACAATTGGCATCGGACCGTGCCAGCGCCGCCGCCAAGGCCGTATTGGGCCGATGCGCGGCGGGCCCGCGAGGCGGCCGTGACCGCCAATCTCGCACCCGACGGCCATTCAGTGAAAATCGTCAGCCCGCTGTCAGGACGCGTCACGGCACAGAATGCCGCGCTGGGTGCCTTCGTGCGGACGGAGACGGAATTGTTCCGCGTTTCCGACCCTCGCTTCATCCGGATCGAAGCACAGCTCACCGCGACCGACGCCACCAAAGTCAAACCCGGCGATGGTGCAATTCTGCTTTTGCCGAACGGCGGCTCGGAACAAGGAACCGTCCGTTCGGTGACACCGGCGCTCGATCCCCAAACCCGCACCCAGACTGTCGTGATCACGCCGCCTGCCGATCTATTGCTGGCTCCCGGTGAAACCTTGCAGGTTCGCATTTTGGCGAAAAGCTCAACCGGTCCCGACATCGTTGTTCCGGAAGAAGCCATTCAAAATCTCGACGGCCGCGATACGGTTTTCCTGCGAACTGCGGATGGCTTCGACATACGCCATGTCACTGTGGGAATGCGAAGCGGCGGCCGGGCCGCCATCATAACAGGCCTCAATTCAGGCGAAACTATCGCGACCCACAATGCCTTCCTGCTGAAAGCGGAAATCGGCAAGGGCGGCGGGGACGAAGAATGATCGGCCACATCATCGCGCTTTCGGTCCGCGCCCGCTGGGCCGTACTTTTCGCCGCACTGGTCGTCGCTGGTATCGGAGTGTGGCAGGCCATCCTGCTTCCCATCGACGTAACGCCGGATATCACCAACAAGCAGGTGCAAATCAACACGCTTGCGCCGACCTTGACGCCTATCGAGGTGGAAAAACGAATTACCTATCCCATTGAGACGGCGCTAACCGGCCTTAATGGTGTGGAGAACACGCGGTCTTTCTCGCGCAACGGCTTTTCTCAGGTCACGGTGATTTTCCGTGAGAGCGCTGACCTTTATTTCATGCGCCAGCGGGTACTGGAGCGGCTAGACGAAGCGCGCGCCAACTTGCCGCCAGGGGCGGAGCCTAAAATGGGTCCGGTTTCGACCGGCTTGGGCGAGGTTTTCCATTACAGCGTGGAGTTTGCCAATCCCGAAGGCAAAGGGGCGAAAATCGCGGACGGCAGCCCAGGATGGCAGAGCGATCATAGCTTCCTGATCGATGACGGCCAGCGCCTGCCCGACCACCTCTCCCAGATGGCTTATCTGCGCACAGTTCAAGACTGGATCGTCAGACCGCAGCTTCGCACGGTTGCAGGGATAGCCGATGTGGACAGCTTGGGCGGCTA
>JAFKFF010000130.1 GCA_017307315.1 Alphaproteobacteria bacterium | reverse complement strand
GGCGCCGGCAAGGCACCGGCGCGCAGCAGGACCGCGAGATTGTTCGCCGTTTTGGTGGTGAAATTGCCGGTGATCTGGCCGGACCCGCCCAGGATGGGTTCCTGAATCACCGGCGCGGACAGCACCTGCTTGTCCAGCACGATGGCGAAGCGGTGCCCGACATGCTCCTTGGTGACGTTGCCGAATTCGCGCGCCCCGACGCTGTCGAAACGGAAGGTCACCACGGGCTGGCCCGAACGGGAATCGAAGCTCTGCCCGGCGTCCGTCAGCCGATCGCCCGAAACCAGAACCCGGCGCTGCACCACGACCTTGGGCAGCACCTGATTGGGAACATCGCTCATTTGCGGAAGGATGTCGTCGCCGATGGGCGCGGTCGCCGCGTTGGGATCGGCGGCTTCGTCCACCAGCTGGAACGTCATCTTGGCGGTCTTGCCCAGAATGTCCTTCAGCTGCTGCGGGTCCTGAAGGCCGGGGACTTCCACCAGGATGCGGTCCTGGCCCTGGCGCGAGATGGTCGGCTCGCGCGTGCCCATCTCGTCGATGCGGCGGCGCACCACCTCGATCGACTGTTCCAGGATCTGCTGCTGCGCCTGGACCTTGTAGCCGTCGGTCATGTGCAGGTTCAGCACGCCCTCGCCCGGCTCGCTGATGTCATATTGCTTGGTGCCGGCGGAAAGAACCGAAGCGGCCAGGCTGGGATTGAGGTCGGTGACGAGCTTCTTGGCTTCGTCATAGCGCGCCGCCTCACTGATCTTGACGGTGACGGTGTCGCCCCTGGCGCCCAGATCGGTATAGCCGATGCGCGCCTTGCGGAAGGCGGCGCGAATGTCGCCGATCATGGCTTCGGCCTTGTCCTTCATCACCTGGTCGAGCTGAACCTCGAGCAGAAGATAGGAACCGCCCTGCAGATCCAGGCCCAGATTGACCGAGCTGGACGGAAGCCAGGCGGGAAAGCGCTTCAGGACGGTATCGGGCAGCGCGTTGGGCAGTGCGACCAGCGCGCCCACGACCAGCAGCAGGAAGGTGATGATACGCGTCCAGGGAGAAACTTGCAGCACGTCAGTTCTTCTCTTCCGCGCTCTGCGCCTTGGGGCGCACATCGTTCAATGCGGCCTTCAGCACCTTGACCTGCACATTGTCGGCAATCTCGACCAGGACTTCGGCGTCTTCGGCGCCGGGCGCCTTGACCACGCGTCCCACGATGCCGCCGATCACGACCGTGTCGCCGCGGCGCAGGCCCTCGATCTGCTTGCGCAGCTCCTTGGCGCGCTGCTGTTGCGGGCGCCAGAGAAGGAAGTAAAAGATCGCCAGCATCGGGACGATGAGCGTCAAGGTCTGGAATGTGGGATCTGCCATGTTCATGGATGGGCGGACTTTCACTTCTAGGGCGGATGCGGGCGGACTATAGCGGGGGCGGTTCCGTTTGCAACCGTGGAAAAACAAGGACTTAGAAAATGAAAAAGCGCGCAAAACCCTCGAGCGCGGATGCCGGGCTCGCGGCGCGCGCGGTGGCGGCCCTGGAACGGCTGGCCCCGCCCGCCCTGCCCCAGCGCCTTCCGTCCAAAGGGGCCGCCTTTGTGTGGGAGCCGCATCTGGGAACGCTGGCGCCGGTGGCCCAGGTCGCCAGCATCGGCATGGCGCTGCTGAAAGCGATCGAAAGCCAGCGGGAGACGCTTTTCGCCAACACGCGGCGTTTCGCCGACGGCCTGCCGGCGAACAATGCGCT
>JAFKFF010000129.1 GCA_017307315.1 Alphaproteobacteria bacterium | reverse complement strand
TCCCGCCTATGCCGTGGCGCTGCTGCTTCTGATCGCGGTGGATGTGGCCGGCCATGAAGGCCTGGGCGCTCAGCGCTGGATTTCGCTGTGCCCGGTCGATCTGCAGCCGTCCGAATTGATGAAGGTCTCGCTGGTGCTGGCGCTCGCCCGCTTCCTGCACGGCAACAGCGTGGAGGAAGTGTCCAAGCCCCTCAACCTGGGGATTGCGCTGGCCATGATCGGCATCCCCGCTCTGTTCGTGGTGATCGAGCCTAATCTCGGCACCACCCTGATCATCGTGGCCGATGGTGCGCCGCGCCGCGCCATAGGGACGGGAGATCATCGGACCGGCCTCCCCACAAGCGATGCCGCCTTGATCGGATAGGCGGCCGGCCGTGACAGGGGATCGCGCTTCTGGGTGAACAGCAGCACGTCGCGCGCGATCAAGACCTGGGGATGGCCGACCGCGCCATGCTCGACGATGCAGGCGCAGGCATATTTGGGCTGGGCCACGGGAGCGAAAGCAATGAAGAGACCGTGGTCGCGCAGCTTCCAGTCCAGCGCGGAATCCTTGGTGACGCCGCGCAGATGCTCTTCCCGGCTATAGGCGCGGACCTGGGCGGTGCCGGTCTTGCCCGCCATCTCGAAGCCCGGCTCGTTGATGCGGAAGGCATAGGCGGTGCCGCCGGGCACATTGGTGACCTGGTTCATGCCCTCGCGCACCCGCGCCAATCCTTCCTCGGACAGGTTGAGGGGCATGGGCGCTTCGCGGTGCGCAAGTTCGCCCCCCACCATATGGACCAGGCGCGGGCTGACCTTCAGTCCCGAAGCGATGCGGCTGGTCTCCACCGCCAGCTGCAGCGGCGTGGCGGTGACATAGCCCTGGCCGATGCCGCAACTCAGCGTGTCGCCCTGCTGCCAGGCGACGCCATAGCGCTTCTTCTTCCAGGCGCGGGTGGGAATGAAGCCGGAGCGCTCGCCCGGCAATTCGATGCCGGTGGTTTCGCCCAGGCCCAGCTCCAGCGCCACTTCCTGGATCTTGTCGATGCCCAGCCGCCGCGCGGTCTCATAGAAGAAGACGTCGCAGCTATGCTTCAGCGCGCCTTCCAGGTCGAGCGTGCCGTGCCCGCCCTTCTTCCAGCAATGGAAGGTGTGATTGCCCAGCGTGAGCGCGCCGGTGCAGAACACCCGGTAATCGGGCGTCGCCAGGCCCGCTTCCACCGCCGCCGCCGCCACCACCGGCTTGAAAGTGGAGCCGGGCGGATAGACCCCGTCCATCACCTTGTTCAGCAACGGCTTGTGATCGCTGCCGGTGAGCGCACGCCAATCGTCGCTGGAGATGCCGACATTGAAGAGATTGGGGTCGTAGCCCGGCGTCGAAGCCATGGCGATGATGTCGCCGGTGGCGATATCGGTGACGATGCAGGCCGCGCTTTCATTGCCCAGGCGCTGGGACACGAATTGCTGCACCTCGCGGTCGATGGTGAGCCAGATGTCCTTTCCCGGCACGCCCGGATCGTGGCCCAGTTCGCGGATCACCCGGCCATAGGCATTGACCTCGACCCGCGAGGCGCCCGCCTCGCCGCGCAACTGTTCATCGAATTGCCGCTCGATCCCCCGCTTGCCGACGCGATAGCCCGGAATATCCAGAAGCGGGTCTTCGTCGTTCTTCTTGTCGTCCGGCGAGACCTGGGCGACATAGCCCAATATGTGCACCAGCTCGTCGCTGAAGGGATAATCGCGGGTC
>JAFKFF010000128.1 GCA_017307315.1 Alphaproteobacteria bacterium | reverse complement strand
GATAGATCAGCGAGGAGGAATAAAGTGCGGTGGTCGCCTCGGTGAACTCGTTGGCGATGGTGGCCGAGATGGTGGTGCCGGGCGCGAACAGCGAAGCGTCGATGGTATGGGCGTTGCCGATCACGAAAGTGATCGCCATGGTTTCGCCCAGGGCGCGGCCCAGCGCCAGCATCGCCCCGCCCATCACGCCCGAACGGGCGAAGGGCAGCACCACCCGCCACATCACTTCCCAGGTGGTGCAGCCCAACCCATAGGCCGCTTCCTTCAGCATGGCGGGGACGGTCTCGAACACATCGCGCGTCACCGCGGAGATGAAGGGCAGGATCATGATGGAAAGAATGAGGCCGGCGGTGAAGACGCCGATGCCGTAAGGCGCGCCGCCGAACAAGGTGCCGATCATGGGGATGCCGTCGGTGGCGTCGATGATCGGCTGCTGGATATTCGTCTGGAACCAGGGCGCGAACACGAACAGGCCCCAAATGCCGTAGATGATGGAAGGAATGCCGGCCAGAAGCTCGATGGCGATGCCGATGGGCCGGCGCAGCGGGCGCGGGCACAATTCGGTGAGGAAGATCGCGACCCCGATGCCGATCGGCACCGCCAGAACCATGGCCAGCACCGAGGTCACCAGGGTGCCGGTGATCGAAGGCAGTCCGCCGAAGTCGTCCGAGGTGGGATCCCAGGCGCTGGACGTCAGGAAGGAAAGACCGAACGCCTTGACCGCGGGGACCGAGCCGATCAGCAGCGCGATGATGACGCCGGAGAAGATGAGCAGCACCGCCAGCGCCGCGGCGAAAGTGAGGAAGCGGAAGCGGGCATCGCCCCGCCCGGCACGACGGGTTATTTCGGCCCGGAGCGCCAGATCGGCGGATGGGTTTGCATCGGTCAAAGCGATATCGGCCATTCCTGGTATGCCTGCTGAAGCGGACGGGCGCCAATTCACACGGCTCTCGCGCCACGAACATCACAGTTCTGCAAAGCTTTCGTGACGGCGCGGGAAAAGACGGCCCGCTTTCCCGTAACCCGTTGACGCAACTTGAAAATAAAGAGGGATGGGCGCGCGCCGGAAGGACGGCTTCTTAGCGGGCGCTAACCATAAGCCTTTAAGCTTTTTGTATGGGTCCGGGGCCAAAATGTGGCGGCAATCCAGGAAAATCGAGGGACATCGGACCCCGTGACGGCGGCGCGCCTGATCAGACTTGTTTTCGGGACCGTCGCCGGCGTGATGCTCATCCTGGCGGTGGGCGACATCATGTTGTCCGGGCGCCTGACCATCCTTACTTCCGCGAGCTTCGGCGCGCTCCTGGCCGTGGCGCTGGCCTTCCTGATTTCCAATGTCCTGAATTCGCGCGAGCGGCAGGAGATGCTGGCGCGGCAGGCGGCGGAGATGCGCGCGGCGGCGCAGCGGCTGGAGAATTCCCTGCGCAATGCGGCGGCGGTGAACAGCCGGCTCTACCAGAGCGAGATCCGCTACAAGGGCCTGGTGGACGCACAAGGCGACGCGATCTTCCGGCGCGATTCCGCCAGCCGCCTTACCTATGCCAACGACGCCTTCTTCAAGATGTTCGGCCTGGAGCCGGCACGGGCCATCGGCTACCCCTTCGCGCCGGAGCTCCATCCGGAAAGCCGCGCCGCGCTGTTCGGCAGCTTCGCCGCCGTCGAAGTCGGGCGCGGGCGCGCGCATTACTACCAGCATGTGCGCACCACCTCGGGCTGGCGCTGGATC
>JAFKFF010000127.1 GCA_017307315.1 Alphaproteobacteria bacterium | reverse complement strand
AATCCCTCCAACCGGAGGGAGAACTCCAGCGCATCGCAAACAGCCGGATCGTCGTCGGCGACCAGAATAAGCAGCTGTTTGTCTGACATCGGTGCGGCCGTCCGGATCCGCAAGACCTTGTTTTCGTAAAAAGGTTATCACTGCGGGGGCACCTGACCTTGATTTGGCGCAAACCTCAGAGGCGAGGGACTTCCAGCCTCGCTTGCATCGCCATGCGGACCAGGTCCGACAGGCTTTTGGCCCCCATCTTCATCATCAGATTGGCCCTGTGCACTTCCACAGTCCGCGGACTTAAGCCCAGATCATAGGCGATGGTCTTGTTGGGGTGGCCCTGAAGCAGGCCTGAAAGAACCTCCCTCTCCCGCACCGACAGGGATTCGGCGCGAACCCGGATATCCGCGGTCTCGTCGGCGCCGGCATCGGTTTGCCGGAAGCGCGCAAGCGCCGCCCGGACCGCCGCCAGCATCACATCGTCGGAAAAAGGCTTTTCGATAAAATCGACCGCCCCCGCCTTCATTGCTTCCACGGCCAGCGCCACGTCGGCATGCCCGGTCATGATGATGATCGGCATTTCGACCCGACTTTCCCTCAGCCGGCGCAGCAGCTCCACACCGTCGATTCCCGGCATGCGAACATCCGTCACGATGCAGCCCGGCTGCAATCCGCCCGAACTGGCAAGAAAGTCCATCGCGGATTCGTGCACCCGCACCGCGAAGCCGGCCGTGCCGAGCATGAATGCCACGGCGCGGCGCACATGCTCGTCGTCGTCGATCAGGTGGATCACGGCATTATTCTCGGCCATCGCCGCCTCCGGCTGCATTCGTGCGCAATGTCATGTGAAATATGGTGCCGCCGCCCGTTCGCGGTTCCGCCCACAGATTTCCGCCATGGGCCTCGACGATGGTGCGGGAAATGGAAAGGCCCACGCCCATTCCATATCGCTTGCTGGTCACGAAGGGCTGGAACAGCTGGGCGGCGATATCGGGGCGGATGCCGCTTCCGGTATCGGCCACATCTATCTGCACCATATCCTCGCCCAGCCTATCGATCGTCACGCCAAGCTCCCGGACGTCGCTTTCCGCCATCGCCTCGATGGCGTTGCGCATGAGGTTGAGCAAAACCTGCTGGATCTGGATCTTGTCGACCAGAACGCCCGGCACGTCCTCGCCCACGTCAAAATTGAAGCGAATGCCCAATTCCCGCGCGCCGACCAGAGCCAGGGCGCTGGCTTCTTCCGTCAGCGCCCGGATATCCTCTTCGTGGCGGTCGCTTTCGCCGCGGGCGACGAATTCGCGCAGCCGCCGGATGATCTGGCCGGCGCGCAAGGCTTGTTCCGCCGCGCTTTCCAGGGCGCTCCGGGCCAGGGGAAGATCGGCTGCCTTTCCACCGTCGATCAGACGGCGGGCGCCGTTCAAATAACTGGCAACCGCGGTGAGCGGCTGATTCAGTTCGTGCGCCAAGGTCGACGCCATTTCGCCAAGCGCGGTGAACCGCGCCATATGGACGAGCTCCGCCTGCAATTCCTGCAGTTTCTGCTGGGTCTGCTGGCGCTCGGTGAGGTCGCGCACGAAGCCCGTGAAGAAACGCCTACTGCCCGACTTGACCTCTCCCACCGCCAACTCCATGGGAAAGGTCGTTCCGTCGCGCTTCTGTCCTATCACCAGACGTCCCACGCCGATGATGCGGCGCTCTCCGGTGGCTTCGTATCGGGCAAGATAGGAATCGTGACGG
>JAFKFF010000126.1 GCA_017307315.1 Alphaproteobacteria bacterium | reverse complement strand
CAGGAAAAGTGGGAGCCGCATCAGCGGCGAGCGGTTTTCCGTCCGGCCGTGCGACCTAAAGAGAGCGTCGGCCAGGAGCCGATAGCGGCAGCGTATCGGCGGGAGCCGCGTCAACAGCGCCCGCCATTTATTGGGCGCATCCGCGCCCAGGCTGCGCGACCAACCTAAGCCGCGGACACCGAAAAGCGGAAGCGGCGCGGGCCTGGGCGATAGGCGCCGGGCTTGCGCGTGTCGTCCAGTTCCAGCGCCGACAATTGAATCTGGCAGAACAGTTTCTCGCCCGAGCGCCGCTGGGTCAGCAGCCCCAGGAGCGGCGCGACGGCGCGGTCGGTTTCGATGCGCAAGCCGGTTTCGCCGTCGCCGATCTCGGCCCAGCCTTCGGTCATGCCGAAGCCATGGCTGGACGAGACCAGGAACGAGACTGGCGCGCCATGATCGATGGTCGTGCCGGCCAGCGCGAAATCCTCGCGGCCGCCGCCATTGCTGGTGGAAAAGCAAAGCCGATCGATCGTGAAGGCTTCCGGCAGAAGCGTGAAATGACCCAGCCGGAGCACGCCCTTGCCCCAATCGCTCCACGCGAAGCGAAGGTCGAATTCCACCCGCGCCCTGCCGGCGCAAAAGCGCAAGCTCTTCTCGATGGGGCCTTTCGGCGTTTCGATGCAGGCGAAGGCCAGCATGTCGCCATTGGTGTCTTGCGCAACCTCGGCCTCGCACCATTCCAGGTCGGTGAGCTTGTGCTCGCCGGGCGCTTCGAACACGCTATCGCCGGTATACCAGTCGGCAGCCAGCGCGATTTCGTCGAAATAGCCATGCGGCAGGCCGCCCAGCGTGGGGCTTTCGTGCCCCGCGAAATGCAGGCTGGAAAGCGCCAGCCCGCGCCGCCGGTCGAGCGTGGCGCGCAAGGCGGGTGTTTCGATTTTGAAGAAGCGGTCGCCGACCGTCGCGCCATGAATCGCCGGCGACGCCGGCTGAGGTTTGCTCCATTGTGATTCCGCCGCTTCCAGGCGGGTGCGATAGGCGCTCCAGCGCTTTTCCGTCAAATGGGTGCGGAAGTCGCTGGCCCACAAATAACAAAGTTCTTTCCAATCCGGCGCCGGGCTTTCCAGCATCGCTTCGTAGAGCCTCTGACAAGCGGCATTGATCGCCAGATTGTCCCGTCCCGTCACCGCCCAGCGCGCCAGATTGTATTTGCGCTGCTTCTTCACCGGCACCGGGCAGGCGGCGCTTTCCAGCGACAGGCGCTGGTTTGCATGCGGCTGACAGGCCAGCGAGAGCGTTTCGGAGGGCGCGATCAGCCCGGCGCTATCGGCGATGGCCGCGAACGCCATTTCCAGCCGCGCCCATTCGTCCTCGCCGGACGGTTTTTCCTCGGTGCGGAACCGTCCGGGCCGGAAGCCGAAAATCTCCGCGTCGCTGGCGTAAAGGCAAAGCGCGCGGGGGCGCTCTGCGGCGCGGCCCAACACGAAATTGCGGTAATCCGCCAGCGCGATGTCGCCATGCGCGAAGCGCTGCAATTGCTGGAAAAGGGTGGTGTTGCTCCAGATCAGGGCGATGTCGCGACCGTCCGCGCCTTGCGCGCGCTGCGGCAGATATTGGGTCTCCGGCACCCATTCGGGATGGTTCGCCGCCGGATTCTCCCAATCCATGATCAACGCATCATAGCCCGCGTCGAGATAATGGCCGACCAGGCCGGCGGCATAGGCCTGCTCGTTCACCAGCGCCAGGCGCGGCCG
>JAFKFF010000125.1 GCA_017307315.1 Alphaproteobacteria bacterium | reverse complement strand
ATAACCTTGGCGGCGTAGTAGCGCCGCCGACCGGCAAGGATTTCAAAGCCGTCATTGTTCGGGCGAACAATGAGCGGCGTGAGGATGCCTTTCTCGCGCACGGTGGGCAGAATGTTGGCCGAGATTTCGGCCATGCGTTTGAGGGATGGTACCTTCTTTTCCGCCCGCATGTTGAAGGGCGAAACGTGAAGGCTTTGCAGGGCAATGGCAGTTTGCATGATCGTCTCCTTGGGATGCGGACGGGAAAAATCCGCTCCGGCTGTCCGCGTTCGCCGGAGCGAAAGCGGTCAACCGGCGCTGTCGGGAGCCGGGTTGGTGTCGGGTAAGTCCTCGTCGCGGTTGGAATGGACGGTGCGCAGATAAGCTGTGCCGTCCGAGTCGCGTTCTAGGTTCTGCGGTTCGCTGGTGCCTTCGGTGTCATAGTCATGAACTTCGACCCGCGCGGTGCCGCCATGAATATCAACGTGCTGGATCAGCCCGCCTTCGACGGTGACAACGATTTCCGGCCCGCCCCGGTCCTCGGCAAAGCGCGAGGGGATGGGAAGCTGCTGCACATTGTGGGCCCACAGGTCGAAATGGTCGCCTTCGGCCACGGCGTCCACAAAGGTGTTGCCGGTGGTGTCGGTGGATGACCAACTGCCGCTTGCGTCGGCCTCCGTCACTGCCTTGTCGAGCGCGTCTTCCAGCGTCTCAGCTTCAACCACTTCCTCGCGGAAGTAATAGGCGGCGTAACTCAATTGGATGGTGAAGGTTTTCATGCCGCGTCCTCCACCTGGGCGGGCGCGGCGAAGCCCAGCAGGAAGTCAGCGGCTTTGGAGGCATGGGAGGCGGCGTTGATGATGGCGCGGCTGTCGTTCTTCAAGACGGCCAGCCAGTTGCCGATATAGTCGGCATGGCGAACGGTCGGCACGATCCCCAAAGTTGCGCAAAGGAACGCGCTTCCCATTTCTGCAACCAGTTCCTCGCGCGCATAGGCTTCGTCGCCAAAGCGCTTGGAATAGTCGCGGTCGAGGCGATGCTTGGCCCCGCTCCAGTGGGTCAATTCATGCAGCGCCGTGCGGTAGAAATTGATCGGCTCGTAAAAGCTGTCCTGTTCGGGAACGCGGATATAGTCACCGCCCGTGTGGTAATAGGCTTGCTCGCCACCGCGCTGAAACACTGCGCCGCTTGCTTGGATCAACAGTTCGGCGCTTTCGATGGGGAAGCGGTGCGAGACAGGCGCAAGCGTTGCCGTCATGTCAGCGGGCAAGCCTTCGCATTGCGCGATGTTGAAAACCGTGAAGCGTTTCAGAAACGGGATGCTGCGGGCTTCGCCATCCTTGCCGCTCGGCGCTTCCTGCTCGCCCTTGGGCGTGAAACGGTCGGCAAAGACAACGGTGGTACCGTGTTCGCCTTTGCGGACATTGCCGCCGACTGAAAGCGCCTGTTTGAAGGTCAGCCAGCGGTTGCGGTCGTAACCGCGCTGAAACAGTGCGTCCCAGAGCAACAGAATGTTGATGCCGCTGTAACCGCGATGCGTGGTGGCGTTGACCGGCATGGAGAGAGCCGGGCCACCCGCCCATGGCTGCACCCATGGCAATATCCCGGCTTCAATCTGGCTGATGATCTTGTCGGTGATTTCTTGATAAAGCCCCGGTCGCTGTGCCGGGTGTTGCTGCTGATTGTGTTCGCGCATCTGCTGGGCCTCGCTCGCAAAAAACCGCACGCGAACCCCGGAAAGCGGGGTGGGCGGC
>JAFKFF010000124.1 GCA_017307315.1 Alphaproteobacteria bacterium | reverse complement strand
GAAGCCGCCGCCCTTCCTGGGCGTTTCCTCCCTGAACTTGGCCGCTTCCTCACCGAAGCGGCCTTTTTTCTAGGCGCGGGTCTTTTCGTCCCTGGCGGCGTCGCGCCTCCTCACGTGCTTTCGCACGCTCCGGGGGACGCTCCTGGCCAGGAACGAAAATCCCTCGCGCCCGCGCCTGCGGTTGTTATTCCGCGGCGAGCGGAAGGGCGCGACCGCCCAGCAAGGCCGGATCGATGGCGGTCATGCGCACCAAGGTTTCCGTCAGCCGCTTCTTCAAGGCACCGAAGCTTGGGCGGCGCTGGATGCGCTCTTCGTCGAGATAGAGATGGCGGTTGATTTCGATCTGCAGCCCGAACAGGCCCGCGCCGGCGCGGCCATACAGCATGGTGGTGTAGCCGCCCGCGTAAGGCGCATTGCGCGCGGTCGAAAAACGCCCGCCGACAAAGGCATTCTCCACCCATCCGGTGAGAAGCGGCGGCGCCGAGGCGCCATAGCGGTCACCCAGAATGACGTCGGGTACCGACAGGGCCGATGGCATGGAATGGCAATCCACCACGATGGCGATGCCGAAGCGTTGGCGGGTTTCCTCAGCCAGGTCCGCCAACGCGGCGTGGTAGGGGCGGTGCAGCCGGGCGAGCCGCAATTCCGCCTCCCGCGGCGGCAGTTTGCGGGCATAGATCTCCGCCCCGTCGCGCACGATGCGGGGAATGACGCCGAGACCCGCCGCGACCCGCGGGCTGGGCGTCTCGATGGGAAGATCCGGCGTCCCTTCGAACATGGCGGCGTCCAGCTCACCGGCGGCGCGATTGACGTCGCAATAAGCGCGAGGAAAGCGCGCGGCGATGAGCGGCGCGCCCAGCGCCACCACGCCGTCGAACAATTCGTCGACGAAAGCGTCTTCGGACCGGCGCAGCGTCAGCGGGTCCAGCCGGCTTTCGGCGACCAGCCGGTCGGGATAATTGCGTCCCGAATGGCCGGAGGCGAAGACAAAGGGCAGGGTCTGGACCGGCGGCCGGGTGATTTCGAACGGCCGCTCCAAAAGCAGCGCCAGGGTCGGATCGACGGCCTCTGCCGGCGGAAGACCGCCCGAAGGACCGGAAGAGGAAGGCGCCATGGCTGCTCTGGTCAAAGGTTAAGGCAGGGGAGCCTAAGCGGGCCGGGCTTTCAAGCCCAGAATGCTTGTTTACCAATCCGGGGATATGGTTTTATCCGGTACGGGCAAGGGCTTGGGCAGCATGGCGCATATCCTTCTGGCGGAAGACGACGAATCCTTGCGCAAATTCCTGGCCGCGGCCCTGGTCAAGGCCGGCCACGCCGTCACCGATTTCGGGGACGGGGGCGATGCCTTCGAATGCCTGAAAGGCTTCACCTTCGACCTGCTTCTGACCGATATCGTGATGCCCGGCATGGACGGGATCGAACTGGCCAAGCGGGCGGTGGAAATGAACGGCGGCATGAAGATCATGTTCATCACCGGCTTTGCCGCGGTGGCGCTGCATCCGGCCTCGGATGCGCCCAAGCAGGCCAAAGTCCTGTCCAAGCCCTTCCATTTGCGGGAAATCGTGGCGGAAGTGGACCGGATGCTGGCGGCGGCCTGACGGGCCCCACGGGACGCTTTTCTTTGGGGGCCGGGGCGGCTATAGAGGCCGCCCGCCGGGCCCGACCCGGCGATGGTATGGGCGGTTAGCTCAGCGGGAGAGCACTACCTTGACATGGTAGGGGCCATAGGTTCGATCCCT
>JAFKFF010000294.1 GCA_017307315.1 Alphaproteobacteria bacterium | reverse complement strand
GCTGGCCCGCGACGACATCGCCGATATCATGGTCAAAGACGCCAATCGCGTCTTCATCGAAGTCGGTGG
Organism: Alphaproteobacteria bacterium; assembly: GCA_017307315.1. Taxonomy (GTDB): domain Bacteria; phylum Pseudomonadota; class Alphaproteobacteria; order Micropepsales; family Micropepsaceae; genus Rhizomicrobium. The sequence continues at coordinate 10,666 of JAFKFF010000294.1, read as the reverse complement.
CAAGGGCCAGCTCACCAATATCCGCTTCCGCGACAATGCCCAGCTGATGAATATCTGCCAGCGCATCGTCAGCCAGGTCGGCCGCCGCGTCGACGAAAGCTCGCCGATCTGCGACGCGCGCCTGCTCGATGGCTCCCGCGTCAACGTGATCGGCCCGCCTTTGTCGCTCGACGGCGCCACTCTGACGATTCGTAAATTCAAGAAGGACAAGCTGACCCTGGAGGATCTGGTCAAGTTCGGCTCGATCAGTCCCGACGGCGCCCGCGTGCTTCAGGTGATCGGCCGTTCGCGCTGCAACGTCCTGATCTCGGGCGGCACCGGTTCGGGCAAGACCACCTTGCTCAACTGCCTGACCGCCTATATCGACGCCGAAGAGCGCATCATCACCTGCGAGGACGCCGCCGAATTGCAGCTGCAGCAGCCCCATGTGGTGCGCCTGGAGACCCGTCCGCCCAACCTGGAAGGCCAGGGCCAGATCACCATGCGCGATCTGGTCAGGAACTGCCTTCGTATGCGCCCCGAACGCATCATCGTGGGCGAAGTTCGCGGACCTGAGGCCTTCGATCTTCTGCAGGCGATGAACACCGGCCATGACGGCTCGATGGGCACCTTGCACGCCAACAGCCCGCGCGAGGCCATGGGGCGCCTGGAATCCATGATCACCATGGGCGGCTTCTCGCTGCCGATGAAGACCATCCGCGAGATGATCGTGGGCTCGATCGACGTGATCGTCCAGGCGGAGCGCTTGCGCGACGGCTCGCGCCGCATCACCAAAATCACCGAAGTGATCGGCACCGAGGGCGATGTCGTAATCACCCAGGATCTCGTCTCCTACGAAGTCGATGGCGAGGACGAGACCGGCCGGCTCAAGGGCCGCCATATCGGCACCGGCATCGTGCGCCCGGCTTTCTGGGAGCGCGCCCGCTACTACAATCTGGAGCGCGAACTCGCCGACGCGCTCGACAAGGTCAATCAATGATCGTGCTGGTCGCGATTCTGGCCCTGATGGCCGTCGGCGGCGTCGCTTTCGCCTTCGCCGGCGGTGACGAGCGCACCCAGAAGCGCGTCAACACTTTCGTGAAAGCCCGGGACGGGGGGCGCAACGCGTCCCGGGCCCAGATCGAAGCCAACCAGAAGCGCAAGAGCGTCGCCACCCTCCTCAAGGATGTGGAGAAGAACCAGGCGGCGATGCGCGAGAAGAACCGGCCGACCTTGCGCCGCCGGCTGGAACAGGCCGGATTCGACGGCAATCCCCGCAACTTCTGGATTCTGTCGGGCGCCCTGGCCGTCATGACGGCCCTGATATGCCTGGTGACGGGGCAGTCCAAGCTCGTCATGCTCCTGACGCCGATCGGAATCGGTTTCGGCCTGCCGCGCTGGGTGCTCAATTTCCTCTTCGCCCGCCGCAAGAAGCGTTTCACCAGGGAATTCGCGGGCGCGATCGACGTGATCGTGCGATCGGTCAAGTCGGGCCTGCCGACCAACGAGGCGCTCCGCATCGTGGCGCGCGAGACGCCCGATCCGGTGGGCGCGGAATTCACCCGTTTGGTGGATGGCTTGAAAGTGGGCATTACCCTGGAACAGGGGCTGAAGAAGATGCACGAGAATATGCCGACGGCTGATGTCGGCTTCTTCGGCATCGTGATGACCATTCAGGCCAAGTCGGGCGGCAACCTGTCGGAGGCCTTGTCGAATCTTGCCGGCGTGCTCCGCGACAGAAAGCGCCTGGAAGGCAAGATCAAGGCGATGTCGTCGGAAGCCAAGGCCTCGGCCATGATCATCGGCTCGCTGCCGCCTGCGGTGATGACCCTGGTTTGGCTGACCACGCCCGAATACATCAACATGCTTTTCAATCAGCGGGTCGGCAACCTTCTGCTTCTGGGTTGCGGCCTGTGGATGGGCATCGGCATCTTCGTGATGCGCGGCATGATCAATTTCAAGCATTAGGGCCGCCATGACCGATCTCGGTGTCCTCAATCTTCTGTTCGACAAGACGTTTCTCGCCACGTCGGCGGCGGCCATTCTGGCCTTCGCCACCATCGCGACCCTGGGCCTTCCCCTGATCGAGCGGGACGGGCTGGGGCAGCGGCTGAAATCGGTGTCGCGCCGGCGCGAGGAATTGCGGGCCAAGCATCATGCGGCGCTGAACGCCAAGCGCGTCAATCTGCGCGTGGCGCCGTCCGCCATGATGAAATCGACGCTCGACCGCTTCAAGCTCACCAACATGCTGGAATCGGAAGACACCCGCGACAAGCTCGCCCAGGCCGGCTATCGCGGCCAGGCGCCGCTGATCGCCTTCATGTTCTTCCGCTTCGTCATGCCCGGCATCGTCTTCCTGGTGGCGCTGTTCTATCTCTTCGTGGTCACGCATTTTCAGTATCCGGTGATGGTGAAGATCTCCATCGCCGTGGCTAGCGCGTTGTTCGGCTATTACCTGCCCGATCTTTTCATCTCCAATGCGACGGCGCGGCGGCGGCAATCGATCATGCGCGCCTTTCCCGACGCCCTCGACCTGATGCTGATCTGCGTGGAATCGGGCATGTCCATCGAAAGCGCCTTCGGCAGGGTCTCCGCCGAAATCGGCACCCAGTCGGTCGAGCTGGCCGAGGAGCTGGGTCTGACCACCGCGGAATTGTCTTATCTTCCCGACCGCGCCCAGGCCTTCGACAATCTGGCGCGCCGCTGCGGCCACCCCGGCGTCAAGTCCGTGGCCATCGCCCTCAATCAAGCCGAGAAATACGGCACGCCGATGGGGCAGGCGCTGCGCATCACCGCGCAGGAAAATCGCGAGATGCGCATGCAGTTCGCCGAGCAGAAGGCGGCGTCCTTGCCCGCCAAGCTGACGGTGCCCATGATCATCTTCTTCCTGCCCTGCTTGTTCGTGGTGATCCTGGGGCCGGCCGCGATGAAGGCTCTGCACCTGGTGCAATAGACGCAACGCTTTTCAAGGCGTCTGCCTGTCGCCGGATTTTCGGGGGCCTGATCTGCCGTTTCGCCGGACGCCGGGTCCGGCCTTCGCCGCTCAGTAGGCGGATGCCGTCTGGCGCAGAGCCGGAATGCCATCCTTCGCGGGGGCCTTGGCCTTTTCCCCTTGCTTGGTCCCGGCCGCTTTCGCGCTTTTGGCGCTGGCGGGCCGCAAGTCGATGGGCGCGTCGTTTTTCGCCACCGGCTTCTCTGCGGGTTTGACCGCCACCGCCTTGACGGCATCCGTCGCGGCGGCCGCCGGCTTGGCATCGGTCTTCACCGCGGCCACCGAAGGCTTCTGCAGGGCAACGGGCTCGTGCGTGGCCGGCTTCACCGGCCCGGCCAGCGGATCGGCCGGCACGGCCTGCATCACGACCTTGGCGTCCCCGGTGGACTGCTGCGCCTGAACCGGCGCAACCGGCGGCAAGGCGTTGCTGCTGACCGCGACCGGCATGGGTGCCGGCGGTTCTTCGGCCGCGGCTTTTTGCGGCTGCGGCAGGTTGGCGGCGAGCTTGTCGATCATCTCGATATTGCGGGCGATCTTGGGATCGGATGCGCCGCCGGCGGCTTCGGCGCGGGCGATCAGCCGGCGCGCGCCTTCCGGGTCCTTCGCCAGCATGCGCGACAGGGCGTAATTGTTCAGCACGCTGGCGTCTTCCGGCTTCAGCTTCAGCGCGCGCTCATAGGCGAGCTGGGCCGAGGCCTGGTCGCCGATCTGGTCGTAGGCGACGCCGAGCGCGGAATAGAGGCTCCAATCGCCTTGCTGCAATTCGGTGGCGCGGGTGAGGAACTGCACCGCATCCTGGGCGCGGCCTTTCTGCGCCAGGGTCTTGCCATACTCGCCGACCACGCGCGGATCGTCGGAAGCAACCAGCATGAGTTGCGACAGCGTGTGGATCGCATCGTCGTAACGGCCCGCCAGGCGTTGCGCCTGCGCCTGCTGCACGCCGGTTTCCAGGTCCATCACCGGCATGCGGCCGGCGGTATCGGGGGCCCCGGTGGCGTCATTCTTGGCTTCGCGCGGCTCCGGAGCCGTGACGCAGGCGCTCAGCGACGCGCCGCACAGAAACATGGCGATCAAGGCAGAGGGAAATCGCATCATAGCCAGCCCAGCATTCAAGCCGGTTCAGCATGGCCCTCGTCAGTCAATAAACCCTTAAATATGTTGGGCTATATGATTCGAAAGCCGTGCGTCGCCGCTCCCGCCGGACTCCGGACAGAGCGGTCCTAATCCTGACGCAATAGAAGAGGTTAATAGGCGCATGTCACGTCGCCGCCCCGCCCTCTATGCTGCCATCGCGATCGCGCTCCTGGCGGGTCCGGGGGCAAGGGCGGCCGCCGATATTCCCCGCATCCCGTTTCAGATCGCCACTGGTTCCACCCAGGGAACTTTCTTTCCGGTTGGGGAAGCAATCGCGGGCCTGATCAGCCATCCGCCCGGCGTCAATCGCTGTGAAGTCGCCAATGTCTGCGGACCCGCCGGCCTGATCGTCAGCGCGCGCACCAGTGGCGGCACCATGGACAATTTACTGTCCATTAACGATGGCAGGGTCGAGTCCGGTCTCGCCCAGAGCGATGTCGTCGCCGCCGCGGTGAAGGGCACCGGTCCGTTCCGGGCCAGCGGCAAGCAGGCCCATTTGCGCGTGATCGCTTCGCTTTTCAGCGAAGACGTGCATCTGGTCGCCAGCACGGAATCCAAGATCAAGACGGTGCGGGATTTGCGCGGCAAGCGCGTCTCGCTGGGGCAGACCGGATCGGGCGTGGGCTTTACCGCGCGGGAAATTCTCTCCGCTTACCGCGTGCCCGAATCGCGGTTGAAGACCGTCGCGCTCGATCCCCAGGCCGCCATCGCGCAGATGAAACAGGGCAAACTCGATGCCTTCTTCGCCGTGGGTGGCGTGCCCATCCGGGGCATGGGCGAGCTCCTGGCGGCGCATGGCGCGGTTCTGGTGCCTATCGATGGCGCGACGCGTGACAGGCTGCTGAAACGCGAGCCGTCCCTGAAGGCCGCCACCATCACCTATCCCGGCCAGGACGCGGTGGCGACGGTTTCGACCCGGGCTCTGTGGGTTGTCCGCGACACGGTTCCCGATGGCCTGGTCTATGGCATCACCCGAGCGCTGTTCAGTCCGGCGAACCGCGACGCGCTGTCGGCCAGTCATCCGTCCGCGCGCGAGATCGCGTTGAACAGCGCGGCGCTGATGCCGCCCGCCGCGCTTCATCCGGGCGCGGCGCGCTTCTATGCCGAAGCCGGGCGCGCGGCCCAGCGCTGAGCCTCTCCGCGATCAGGCGACGCCGTCATCGACTTCTTGTTGCGCTGCCTTGCCCCAGGCCTGCATCGCCGGCAGCGCCCAGATCCGGGCCATATAGTCCGCGACCGCTTTCGAGGTCGGGACTCCATAGGTGGCGAAGCGCGACACCACCGGCGCATACATGCAATCGGCGATGGAAAAGCGCCCGAACAGGAAACCGCCGCCGGCGCCATGAGCGGCCAGCGCATCGTCCCAACTCGAAAGCACGCGTGCGATCTGCTCTTCCGTCTTGGGCCCGAGCGCGGGCAGGGGGCGCTTGCGGGCGAAATCCATCGTCAGCTGGTCGCGCAGGTCCGGAAAGCCGGAATGCATCTCCGCCGCGAGCGCGCGCGCCTCGGCCCTTGCCGCCCAATCGTCCGGCCACAGCCCGGCCTCGGGATGCCGCTCGGCCAGGGATTCGCAGATGGCAAGGCTGTCCCACACCGTCACCGTCTTGCCGCCGGCTTCTATCTTCAACACCGGCACCCGCCCGGCGGGGGAATATTTCCGGATCGCGGTCTGCGTGGCGTTGTCCTCGCTTTGGCGCAGGCGGATCACCACTTCTTGGAAAGGCTGTCCGGTTGCCGACAAGGCCAGATAGGGCCTGAGCGACCAGCTCGACCAGTCCTTGGTGCCGACGATCAGGGTGTACATGCGGGGCTCCTTGGCCTTGGCGGTGATTTATTCCATAACATCGCGGTCTCGTCTTGAAGAGCCCGCGATGCATCCCAGCCTCGTCAAAAATGCCAGGCAGGCTATTTCCCTGCATGCGGTGCGAGGGGTGGATGCGAAAGCCTGGTGCAAGCGCATCCCCTTTCTCAGGGCGTCGGGCTTTGCGGGCAAGGAAGGCGAGTTGCGTCTCGTCCCCGGCCGGGGCGGCATTTCGGCGGCGGTCCTTGGTCTGGGCAAGAGCGAAGACAATCTCGCGCTGGCGGCCTTTTCCGAACAATTGCCCGATGGCGTCTATCGCCTGGGTGAGGTGCCCGGCTTCTGCGGCGGCGCGCAAGGCGTGCTGGGATGGCTGTTGGGTCTTTATGCCTTCGACCGCTATCGCAAGTCCAAAAAGCGCAATCTGAAGCTGGTGGTGCCGGACGGGGTGGACGGACAAGCGGCATCGCGCATCGCGGCGGGCGTGTTTCTGGCACGCGACCTGATCAACACGCCGCCCAACGACATGGGGCCCGGCGAACTGGCGGAGGCGGCGCGGGCACTGGCGGAGGATTACGGCGCCAAATTCCGCCGCGTGAACGGAACGGCGCTGGCGCGCGATTATCCGTTGGTCGCGGCGGTGGGCCAGGGTTCGATGCGCCCGCCGCAACTGGCGGAATTCACCTGGGGCAAGGCGTCGGCGCCGAAAGTGACTTTGGTGGGAAAAGGCGTCTGCTTCGACACCGGCGGCTACAACCTCAAGCCGACATCGGGCATGGCCACCATGAAGAAGGACATGGGCGGAGCGGCGGCGGTGCTGGGCCTCGCCCGGATGATCATGGACGCCAAACTCGATCTTCGCCTCCGGGTACTCATTCCGGCGGTGGAGAATTCGGTGTCGGGCGCCGCCTATCGTCCCAGCGACGTGTTCAAGAGCCGCAAGGGCCTGACGGTGGAGATCGGCAACACCGACGCGGAAGGCCGCCTGGTGCTGGCGGACGCCTTGGCCGATGCCGATGACGAGGCGCCGGAGCTTCTGATCGATTGCGCCACCTTGACCGGCGCCGCGCGCATGGCGACGGGCATGGAGCTGCCGCCTTTCTTCACCGACGACGAAGCGCTGGCCGCCGATCTCGCCCGGCACGCCGCCGCACAGGGCGATCCGATGTGGCGCCTGCCTTTGTGGCGCGGCTACGAGCCGACCCTGTCCAGTCCGATCGCCGATCTCACCAACAATCCCAGTTACAATCTCGCCGGCGCGATCACCGCGGCGCTGTTCCTCAACCGCTTCGTCGAAAAGGCGCAAAGCTGGCTGCATCTGGATATTCCCGGCTGGGTGGACCGCCCCAAGCCCGGGCGCCGGACGGGCGGCGAAGCCAATGGCGCGCGCGCGCTGTTCGCTTTGTTGAGCGAACGCTATGGCCGATAGGCGGCTCACCCCCGCACGTTCCGATCTTGCCGCGGCGCATCTGCGCGGCCAGGTCGAGGCTGCGCATTTCGTCGAAGGCACGGCGGTCTCGGTGATCTGGGGCCGGGTTTCCTTGCGGAGTGCCCCTTCCGATGGCGCGGCGCAGGACAGCGAGCTTCTGCGGGGCGAAACGGTCACGGTTTATGAGCGCAGGAATGGCTGGGCCTGGGTCCAGGCCCAAACCGATTCCTATGTCGGTTATGTGCGCGAAGCCGCGCTGGGGCCGTCGACGGCCGCCGACGTGCATGTGGTCCTGCCGCTGACGCCGCTTCTGGCGGCACCCGACGTGAAAGCGCCGCTGCGCGATCTCTTGCCCCTCAATGCGCTGGTCAAGGCCGGCACGCGGACAGGGGATTTTATCGAAACCGATGGCGGCTTTGTTTCGGCGCGGGCGCTGGCGCCACGCGCCCAAGTCGCGCCGGATTTCGTCGCCGTGGCCGAACAGTTTCTCGGCGTGCCCTATGTCTGGGGTGGCAAGACCTTCCAGGGGATGGATTGCTCCGGCCTGATCCAGACCGCGTTCCAGGCAGCTGGCATCGCTGCGCCCCGCGATACCGACATGATGGAGCAGGATTTGGGCCAGGCCGTGCTCGGCGCCAAGCTCAAGCGCGGCGATCTGGTGTTTTGGAAGGGTCATGTCGGCGTCATGCGCGACGCCGAAACGCTTTTGCACGCCAACGCGTTTCACATGCTGGTGGCGGCCGAGCCTCTGACGGAAGCGGTCGAGCGCATCGACAAGCCGGTGACCACCATCAAGCGCATCGAGGGATAGGGGCTTAGTAGCCTCTGGTCGGATCGACCACATTCTCCAGCGGGCGGCCACTTTCGCAGCGCATCACGCAATCGGCGACATAGGCGAAGGCGGCCCTCGCGTCGGTGATCCCCGCGATGTGCGGCGTCGCCGTGATCTTGGGGTGTTTCCAGATCGGGCTTTCCGGCGGCAGCGGCTCGCTCCGGAATACATCCAGTACCGCCCCGGCCAGATGCCCGCCGTCCAAAGCCGCAATCAGGTCATTCTCGATCAGATGGCCGCCGCGCGCCACATTGATCACCCAGGCCCCTTTGGGCAATTGCGCGAACGTCTCGGCGTTCAGGATGCCGCGCGTGGCATCCGTCAGCGGCAGCACGCAGACGCAATAGTCGCATTGGGCCAGAAAGGGCGGCAGTTCATCCGCGCCCGCGAAGCTTTTCACCCCGGCCAGGTTTTTGCGCGACCGGCTCCAGCCGGAAAGCTGGAAGTCGAACGGCAGAAGACTGGTGGCGATGGCGGCGCCGATGTCGCCCAGGCCCAGGATGCCGATGCGTGTGTCGCGCGAGGCCCGCTGCAGCATGTGCTGCTGCCATTGGCCCTGGTGTTGCGCCCGGTCGAAGGCGCGCTGGCCGCGATGGGCGATCAGGATATGCATCACCACATATTGCGCCATCTCGTGCATCAAGGTGGGATCGACGAAGCGCGTGAGCGGCAGGCGCGGCAGATCGGGGTCGCGCAGAAAGCCGTCCACGCCCGCGCCCAGCGAGAACATCGCCTTCAGTCGGGGAAGGGTTTTCAGGAATCCCGGCGGCGGACGGAAGCCGGAGAAATAGGCGATGTCTTCCGGCCTATAGTCCTCGCGTCCATGCAGAACCGCATCGAAGGCATCGGACGCGAAGCTGCGCTTGCCGAGGGCGTCCCAGCCCGGCGGCAACATGAAGAGAACCTTCGGCTTGGTCAGCGTCCGCTCTTACTTCTTTTCGGGCGTGGCGGCAGGCGCGGCCGCCGCTCCTTCGGCCGGCTTGGCGCCGTCGGCTGGAGCCGCGCCAGCAGCCGGGGCCGCGGCGGGTGCCGCTTCCTTGGGCGCGGGCGCCGGGATCGGCGCGGGCGTGTCGGCTTCCGAACGCAGATAGGCGATCAGGTTGATGCGGTCCTGTTCGCGCGAAATACCCGCGAAGCTCATCTTGGTGCCGGGGATATAGCTGCCCGGCGACTTCAGGAACTTGAACAGTTCGTCATAGGTCCAGTTGCCGCCCTTGGCCTTCATCGCGCTCGAGTAGGAGAAGCCTTCGTGAACGGCGCGGGGACGATCGACCACGGCATACAGCTCCGGGCCGATCTTGTTGGCGCCACCCTTGGAGATGTCGTGGCACTGCTCGCAGCGACCCGAAATGGTCTTGCCGGCGGCGACGTCGGCGGCGGGGAGCACGGTGCCCCAATCCGGCATCACTTCGGCGACCGGCGCGGCGGCGGCGCCCGCCGTATCTTCGGCCACGCCTTCCACCACATAACCCGGCTTGGCAGGGGTCTCGGGCTCATAGATCACTTCGGCGGCCTGGCGGACGACGAAAATGAAAATCGCCGTGCCGAGGACCGCGCCGATAATCTTGTTCCACTCAAAGGAATCCATAAGCGCAAGCTCCCTGAAACCGGCCGTGTCCGGCCGGCAAAATACGGGGGGACATTACCCGCCCATCCCCCGACGTCATTGCGGCGAAGCGCCGCACAGATCGGGGCCGCATGGCTGGCCTTGGACGTGGTTCCCGGCCTAAAACCGGCGGCGTCCGGCCCCGGAAACCCGACATGAACCCGATCCTGCTGATTCCCGCGCGCCTGGCCTCCACCCGCCTGCCGTCCAAGCCGCTGGCCGATATCGGGGGGGTGCCGATGATCGTGCGCGTGCTGCGCCAGGCCGAAGCGGCAAAGCTGGGGCCGGTCGCCGTGGCGGCGGGCGAGGCCGAGATCGTGGCGGCCGTGGAAGCGGCAGGCGGGCGGGCCATCCCGACCGATCCGGCGCTCCCGTCCGGGTCCGACCGCATCCATGCCGCGCTGGGGGTTCTGGATCCCGGCGGGCGGCATGACATGGTGATCAATCTGCAAGGCGACTTGCCCGCGCTCGATCCGGCGCAGATCCGCGCGGTGGCGGCGGCGCTGGAAGACAGCGGCGCCGATATCGCCACCCTGGCGGCGGAAATCCGCGATCCGGCGGAACGCAGCAATCCCAGCGTGGTGAAGGCGGTGGTGGCCTGGGACGGGACGGGCCGGTTGGGCCGCGCGCTGTATTTCACCCGCGCCACCGCCCCCAGCGGCGAGGGACCGCTTTTCCATCATGTCGGCATCTATGCCTATCGCCGCGCCGCGCTGGAACGCTTCGTCGCGCTGCCGCCTTCGCCCCTGGAGACGCGCGAAAAACTCGAGCAGCTGCGTGCCCTGGAAGCGAATATGAGGATTGCGGTGGCCCGCGTGGACAGCGTGCCGCTCAGTGTCGATACTCCCGCCGATCTGGAGCGGGCGCGGAAAATTCTCTCATGACCAAAGCGATAC
>JAFKFF010000293.1:13281-13940 GCA_017307315.1 Alphaproteobacteria bacterium | reverse complement strand
GCTGGCCTTCGCGCTGGACATAGATCACCTGGTCGATGCGGACCGAGCCGTCCTTGCGGTCTTCCCACTTTTCCGTCTCGACAGCGCTGGCATAGGGCAATTCGTCATGCAGGCGGTGATAGATCTTCTCGCGCGTGATTTCGGCGGCCAGAAGGCGCATCGGAATGTCCGCGGCCTGGTCCTCGGGATAGAGCCAGGGACCTTCGGGCATGCGCGCCGCGACCCAGGCCAGCACATCGGACACGCCATCGCCCTTCAGGGCGGAGACCAGAAACAGATCTTCGAACAGGCCTTCGGCGTGGAATTTCTCCACCATCGGCAGAAGATCGGTCCGCTTCATCCCGTCGATCTTGTTCAGGACAAGCGCGGTCTTCTTGCCCTTGGTTTCTTTCAGGCCCGACAGGATCGCAGCCGTATCGCGCATGCCCGGTGAATTGGCGGCAGCGGCGAATTCGGCGGCATCCACCACCAGAAGAATGGCGTCGGCTTCTTCCGCGCCCGCCCAGGCGGCGCCCACCATCGCCCGGTCCAACCGCCGCCGCGGCCGGAAGATCCCCGGCGTGTCCACAAATATGATCTGGGTTTCACCCGCCATCGCCACGCCCCGCACGGCCATGCGCGTGGTCTGGACCTTGGGGCTGACAATGGCCACCTTCGAG
>JAFKFF010000293.1:10806-13261 GCA_017307315.1 Alphaproteobacteria bacterium | reverse complement strand
CCAGGGCATTGGTGAGCGTCGATTTGCCCGCGTTGGGCGCGCCGATCACCGCGCAGAAACCGCATCGCGTCGTCATGCACCCACCCGTGTCAGCAGCTTCGCCGCCGCATCCTGCTCGGCCTCCCGCTTGGACCCGCCTTCTCCGGACTGCGGAGCCTCGCCCTCGATCTGCGCCTCGATCACGAAATGGGGCGCATGCGCCGGGCCGGTCCTTGCGGTCTCCCGATAGGCCGGTGCGGGCAAGCCGCGCCCTTGCGCCCACTCCTGCAGCCGGGTCTTGGCGTCCCGCATCTGCGCGCCACGGCCGGGATCCTCGAACATCCCCGCCCAATAGCGATTGATGAAATCGCGCGCCGCCGCCATGCCGCCATCCAGATAGAGCGCCGCGATCACCGCTTCGCAGACATCGCTGAGGATCGCGCCCCGGGCGCGGGCGCTTTCGAAACCGGGCCCCGCCAAGCGGACATAAGTGGGAAGATCGGCCGCCTCCGCCACCCGCGCGCAGGCTTCGGCCCGAACCAGCGCGTGAAAGCGCACGGTCAAGGCACCTTCGCTTTCGCTGGCATGACGCGCATGCAAGGTCTCAGCGACGACCAGCCCCAACACCCGGTCGCCCAGGAATTCGAGCCGTTCGTTGGAATGGGTCGATGTGGCGCTCGCATGCGTCAAGGCGCGCTCAAGCAGCCCGCGGTCGGTGAAGCGATGACCGAGTTTTTCCTCGAGGGGACGAAGGTCGCGCAAGGCTCAGTTGATCGGCGTCAGCAGGCGCGTATAGCGGATGGTGAAAGGCCATTTCCAGATTTCCCAGAAACGCGCAGTGCCGTTGGTGGAGAAGAAACGGAATTCCGCCTTGCCTTCCAGATTTTCGGCCGGAACATAGCCCACTTCCGTGCGGCTGTCGGCGGAATTGTCGCGATTATCGCCCATCATGAAATAATGGCCTTGCGGCACGACATAGACGTCGGTGTTGTCGGACGGACCTTCCGGGTCACGGTCCAGCGTCAGGTATGATTTTCCGCCCGGCAGGGTCTCGCGATATTGCGGGACATGATGCTCCTCGCCGTCGATGGTCTCGACATAATCCTCGACCCGGACCTTGGGCACCGGCTTTCCGTTCAGCCACAGGACCCCGTCCTTCATCTGGATGCGGTCGCCGGGAAGGCCGATCAGACGCTTGATGAAATCGGTGGAATTGTCGCCGGGGAATTTGAAGACGATGACGTCGCCCCGCTCGGGCGTCCGGCCCAGGAAGCGGCCATGCACGGCATCGCCGAACGGCCAGCCGCCGAAGGGAAAGGTGTAGCGGCTATAGCCATAGGCGAATTTCTCGACGAAGAGATAATCGCCGATCAGGAGCGTTCCTTCCATCGAGGCGGACGGAATGTTGAAGGGCTGAAACAGGAAGGTGCGGATCACGATGGCGATGAGCCCCGCATAGATCACCGTCTTCGCCAGCTCGGTCCAGGATTCACCTTGCTTGGCCTGGGCGCGCTTCGCGGGGGCGGACGAGTTGGGCTGGGTCGGGGTATCGGCCATGAGTTCCGCTGCATGAGGAGGTGCGGGACAGAAACGACCGCCCGCCCCGCCTGTCAAGGTTTTCCTCGTTAATTCTCGTTGAGCGTCGAAATGATCACGATGGCCTGGGCCAGCGGGAAATCGTCGGTGATGGAAAGGTCGATCTGTACCGTGTGACCCGGCGGCGTCAGCGCCTGAAGCCGCGCCAGCGCGCCTCCGGTCAGCTTCATGGTCGGCTTGCCGGAGGGCAGATTGACCACGCCCATGTCGCGCCAGAACACGCCTTGCGAGAACCCGGTTCCCAGCGCCTTGGCGCAGGCCTCCTTGGCGGCGAACCGCTTGGCATAGGAAGCGGCCCGGTTGGCCCTGGCCTCGGACTTGGCCCGCTCGATATCGGTATAGACGCGCGCGATGAAACGCTCGCCATGCCGTTCGAGCGTCTTCTCGATGCGGCGGATATCGATCAGATCGCTTCCCAAGCCCAGGATCATGCGCGCGCGTCGTCCATCAGGCGGCGCATCTTCTGGATCGCATCGATCAGGCCGACGAAGATCGCTTCACCGATCAGAAAATGACCGATATTGAGTTCGCGGACATGAGCGATGGCGGCGATGGGTTTGACATTGTCGTAAGTGAGGCCGTGGCCGGCGTGAATCTCCAGCCCCAGATCCGCACCGAACTCGGCCGCATTGCGGATATGCTTCAAAAGCTTCTCGCGCTCCGCGCCTTCGGCGTTGGCATAGGCCCCGGTGTGAAGCTCCACCACCGGCGCGCCCAATTCCCGCGATGCGTCCAGCTGCTTGCGGTCGGGCTCGATGAACATCGAAACGCGGATGCCGGCGCCCGAAAGCGCACCGACAATGGGCCTCAGGCGGGCGAAGTGACCGACCACATCGATGCCGCCTTCGGTGGTGCGCTCTTCGCGCTTTTCCGGAACGAT
>JAFKFF010000293.1:0-10746 GCA_017307315.1 Alphaproteobacteria bacterium | reverse complement strand
GCGCGACAGACGAGCGATATCCTCGTCGGAGATATGGCGACGATCCTCGCGCAGATGCGCCGTGATGCCGTCGGCGCCCGCGGCTTGGGCGATCAGCGCGGCACGGATGGGATCGGGCGCGGGCCCGCCGCGGGCGTTACGCACCGTGGCCACATGATCGATATTGACGCCAAGCCGAAGCGATTTCACGCCCGCCTCCTCAGGAAAGCCCTCTGCTTCCCGGTTTTACAGCCGGAATATTGCGCAGATGCGGCGGAAGCTTGTCGGCCGGCCAGGCCGAGACTTTCCATTCCGCCAGCGCGATCAGCGGCACGCCCACCTTGGCCTTGCCCGCCGAGCGGTCGATCAGGCAGCAGGCCGCCACGACCTTGGCGCCCGTCGCCTTGATCGCGGCAATACATTCGCGCGACGACACCCCGGTCGAAATAATATCCTCCACCATGAGGACCTTCTGGCCCTTCTTCAAAGTGAAGTTGCGGCGCAGCTGGAACGTCCCGTCAACGCGCTCCACATACATGGCCGGCAAGCCGAGCTGGCGGCCCATCTCATAACCGGGAACGATGCCGCCGACGGCCGGAGAGACGATGGCGGTGATCTCGTCCTTCACCTCCCTCTTCACCTTGGCCGCGAGCGCCTTACACAGCCTGGCGGTGCGCTTGGCGTCCTGGAACACCAGAGCCTTCTGGAGGAATTTGTCGGAATGCAGCCCGCTGGAGAGAATGAAATGGCCTTCGAGCAAGGCGCCGGATTTCTTGAACTCTTTCAGTACCTGATCGACATTCACTGTCCCGGCCCCTCATGGCTTGGCGCGGCATCGGCTTCGCGCACCCGGTCGACCGATTCGACCGCATTGTTCACCCGTAGCGCACCCACGATGTTCTGCAAATGGGCGACATCGCGCACCTCGATGTCCATCTGGAATTCGAAATAGAGCGGATTGCGGCCCATGACTTTCATGTTGAAGATATTGCCGCCATTGGCCGCGATCACGGTCATCACGGCGGCCAGGCTGCCCGGCTCGTTCTTCACCCGGATGGTCACCCGGCCCACCGACGGACCGCTGTCGGCCGCGTTCTGACCCCAGCGGACGTCCAGCCAGTCGTCCATGTTCTGGGCCTTGTCGAGTTCGGCGCAATCGATGGTGTGAACGATCACGCCTTCGCCCGGCGTTATCAGTCCCACGATCCGGTCGCCGGGCAAGGGATGGCAGCAAGGGGCGAGGTTGTAAGCGATGCCTTCGCGCAGGCCACGGATGGAGATCGGCTTGGCCTCCTGATCCGCCGGGCCGCCGGACTGGATCCGCTTCTTGTCCATGCGCCTGAGCTCGGGGAAAACCGCTTCCAGGACCTCGTGACCACGCAGCGCGCCGCGGCCGACATCGGCATAGACATCTTCCGCCTTGGAAAGCCGCAGCTTCTTGGCGACCTCGCCGATCGCTTTTTCGCTCAATTCCGCATTCTGGTCCGCGAAGGTCTTTTCCAGGATCTTCTGGCCCAGCTTGACGTGCTCGCCGCGCTTGGCGTGACGCAGATAACGGCGGATTTCCGCCCGCGCGCGCCCGGTCACGACGAATTGCTCCCACAAGGGAGACGGCGCCTGCTCCTGCGTCGAGATGATCTCCACCTGATCGCCATTGCGCAGCGGAGTGTGCAGCGGGACATGACCGCCATTGACCTTCGCGCCCACCGCCGAATGGCCCAGATCGGTATGCACCGCATAGGCGAAATCGATCGGCGTGGCGCCGCGCGGCAGGGAAATCAGGCTGCCTTTGGGCGTGAAGCAGAAGACTTGGTCGGCATACATGTTGAGGCGGGAATTCTCCATCACCTCTTCGGCGCTGTCGCCCCGTTCGAGAAGATCGACCATGTCGCGCAGCCAGCCATAGGCGGCGCCCTCGTCGCCCTGCGCCGGCACATGCTCGCGATAGCGCCAATGCGCGGCGACGCCGCGCTCGGCGACATCGTGCATGTCCTGGGTGCGAATCTGGATTTCCACGCGCTGCTTTTCCGGCCCCATCACGGTGGTGTGGATGGAACGATAGCCGTTCATCTTGGGCGTGGAGATGAAATCCTTGAAACGCTCCGGCACCATCTGCCAGCTGGTATGGATGATCCCCAGCGCCCGGTAGCAATCGGCGACGTCGCGCACGATGACCCGGAAGCCGAAAATGTCGGAGAGCTGCTCGAAGTTCAGCTTCTTGGTCTGCAGCTTCCGCCAGATCGAGAAAGGTCGCTTGCCGCGGCCATAGACCCAGGCGTCGAGGTCGTGCTCGGCCAGCTTGCGCTTGATCTGGTCGGCGATGCGCCCCACCCGGTCGCCGCCCACCATGTCGAGACGCGCGAAATGGGTGACGATGGAATTGCGCGCGCGCGGGTCCAGTTCCGCGAAGGCCAAATCTTCCAGCTCCTCGCGCATATTCTGCATGCCGATGCGCCCGGCGAGCGGCGCATAGATGTCCACCGTCTCCTGGGCGATGCGTCGGCGCTTCTCGGGCTTGTCGATGTAGCCCAGGGTGCGCATGTTGTGCAGCCGGTCCGCCAGCTTGACCAGAAGCACGCGGATGTCGCTGGTGATCGCCAGCATCAGCTTGCGGAAATTTTCCGCCTGCTTGGTGCGTTCCGAGAACAATTCCAACTGCGACAGCTTGGTAACGCCGTCGACCAGGCTGGCGATCTCCTCGCCGAAATTGCTCTTCACATCGTCATAAGTGACGAGCGTATCCTCGATCGTGTCATGCAGCAGCGCGGTCACGATGGTGGGCACGTCGAGCTTGAGTTCGGTCAGAATCGCCGCCACTTCCAGCGGATGGGCGAAATAAGGATCGCCGGACGCGCGGAACTGCTTGCCGTGCGCCGTCATGGCATAAACATAGGCCTTGTTGAGAATGGCCTCGTCGGCGCCGGGGTCATAGGCGAGGACGCGCTCCACCAGATCGGTCTGGCGCATCAAGCGTCGCCGCCCCCGCGGAACCTGAGGGATGGGAGACGCATTCGCGGTCTTGGGGGCCGCGTTGGGAACGGATGGAGCACTCATTTGCCCCATTATATAGGAAGAACCTTACGCCCGTCCCAAAAACCCGATGGAAAAGGCGGGATTTTCAGAAGGGGTGGCGCACGCGGGCCGCCAAAGAGGCTGCCGCCGGCCTCCCCGGCCGTCAGGCCGCGCGGGAAAGCTTGTGCACGTCCCAGACAATGTTGAGGGCCGCGATCAGCTCCTCGATCATCTCGTCGGAGTGGGCCGGAGACGGCGTCAGCCGCAGACGCTCGGTCCCCCTGGGCACGGTGGGATAGTTGATCGGCTGGACATAAATGCCGTGCTCCTTGAGGAGCGCGTCGGTGACCGATTTGCAGAGCGCGGCATCGCCCACGAACACCGGCACGATATGGCTGGGGCTGTCCATCACCGGTAGCCCCGCTTCCATAAGGCGCGTCTTCAGGCGCGTGGCCCGGTCATGCAGCCGCTCGCGCTCCGCGTCGCTCTCCTTCAGGTGCCGGATCGAGGCCAAGGTGCCTGCCGCGATGACGGGAGCGAGCGAGGTGGTGAAGATGAAGCCCGGGGCGAAGGACCGGATGCAGTCCACGATCTCAGCGCTGGTGGCGATATAGCCGCCCATCACGCCGAACGCCTTGGCCAGCGTGCCTTCCACGATGTCGATGCGCTCCATGGAGCCGTCGCGCGCCGCCACGCCGCCGCCGCGCTTGCCGTAAAGCCCCACGCCATGCACCTCGTCGATATAGGTGAGCGCTCCATATTTCTCGGCCAGATCGCAGATCGCATGGGTGGGGGCGAAATCGCCGTCCATGGAATAGACGCCTTCAAAGGCGATCAGCTTGGGCGAGGCCGGGTTGGCCGCCTTCAGCAATTCCTCCAGATGCGCCATGTCGTTGTGGCGGAAGACATACTTGACGGTCCCGCCATGGCGAATGCCTTCGATCATCGAGGCGTGATTGAATTCGTCGGAGAAGATGATCAAGCCCGGCAGGATCTTGGCCAGGGTGGCCAAGGTCGCGTCGTTGGAGACAAAGCCGGAGGTAAACAGCAGCGCCGCTTCCTTGCCGTGCAGATCGGCCAGCTCGCGCTCCAACTCGACGTGATAGTGGCTGGTGCCGGAAATGTTGCGGGTGCCGCCCGAACCGGCGCCGACGCTGTCCAGCGCCTCATGCATCGCCGCCAGGACCTTGGGATGCTGGCCCATGTTCAGATAGTCGTTCGAGCACCACACCGTGATCGAACGGCTGCCCCCGTTGGAGCCTTCTTCGTTGGGGTAGAAGTCCGCCCGCGGATAGTCGCCCCGCTGGCGCATGATATCGGCAAAGACCCGGTACCGCCCTTCCCGGCGGATCGCAGCCAAGGCGTCCTTGAAACCCGAACGATAGGAAAATGCCATTGCTTGCGCTGCCTTGTGACTGGCCCGTCCAGTCCCGAACATATCCGATCCAAGATTCCCTATTCCACGCAATTTGTCACATCACGGGCCCGCCGGCCGGGCCTTATTGCAAGGCATTCTCATCTTGGGCGGAGAATGTTCGCCTGGGCGGCAGCTAGCGCCCAGGCCGGTCGCCGGTCAGGCCGCCATCGCCACCGCCGCATTGACGGCCATGGCGATGAAGACGGTGTTGAAGAAGAAGGCCGCCAGCCCATGCCACAAGACCGTTCGACGCATCCTGGTGCCACGGACCGCCACGTCCGAAACCTGACACGTCATGCCGATGACAAACGAGAAGTAGAGAAAATCCCATGCGCCGGGCTCTCCGCCGCCCGGAAAATCCAGATTGCCCGAATCGTCGGCGGGCGTGCCGGGGTCGTCAAAGTAATGCAGGTCGGCATAGCGGAAGGCCATCGCCGTATGCAAGACGAGCCAGCCCAGCGGAGCTCCCAACCCCGCCAGCACCAGCGGCACCGCCTTCCCGCCATGGCGGCCCGCCAACGCCTCGAACACCGCGATCACGAAGAACACCATCGTCGCCAGGATGATCAGAAGGACGACCCCGACGCCTTCGTCTTCGTTCTGCGCTCGCCGCCGCAGATCATCGGCGCTCTGACGGGCTATCAGAACCAGAGACAATCCCAGGAACACGCCATAGAAGACATCCCCGCCTGCCAGCAGAGCCGCCGGCAGGCCCAAGACCTGTCCGGCTGCGAAAGCGGCGAGCCCGCACCCCAGGGCGATAACGAAACGGATATGACGGCCGAACGCCGTCACCAGCCGGTCGAGCATGACGCAAGGGTAGCCTGAGTCGGCGCGGGATGCCCGCACCTGTCCGGATCAGAGGCGGAAGCGGACCTGGTCGATCCAGAAACGCTCCAGCCGCTTCAGGGTGACGTTCATCTCTTCCATGTCGGCCTGGCCGACATTGCCGACCGCTTCCAGCGATCCCAGATGACGATCGAACAATTCGCGCAGCATGTCGCGCACGGCTTCGCCTTTGGCGGTCAGCCGGACCAGCACCGAGCGGCGGTCGGCTTCCGAGCGGGCATGATGGATATAGCCGCCTTCAACCAGCTTCTTCAGATTGTACGAAACGTTGGAGCCCAGATAGTGGCCACGGGTGCGCAACTCGCCCGCCGTCAGTTCCTGATCCCCGACATTGAAGAGCAGCAATGCCTGGACGGAATTGATCTCGCGCTCGTCGCGGCGGTCGAGCTCGTCCTTGATCACGTCGAGAAGCTGGCGATGCAGACGCTCCACCAGGTTGAGCGTCTCCAGATAATGCTTGCGCAAGGATACCGCGCCTTCCAGCGCCGCCGCAGCCTGCGGTTTGGCCATTGCCGTCATTTTCAACACCACCCCCGCTTTTGCGGAGCCCACCCGTTATATTTGCCTTCGAGGGTAAGCGTGACTCATTAAGAGCGTGTAAAATGCGCTCGAATTGTCACGATGGAACGGGCACTTGGGGAACCTCCGGCGATCGTGGAAAACAAAGGGTAAAATCAATCGCGCGCATTATCCGGAAGTCGCAGTTCCCGCCTGCCAAGGGGCGCGAAATAACCAGCAATACCGCCCTCCGCAATGCCCACGAGCGTTGCGGGCGACCAGCGCGGGGCATTGTCCTTGTCGAGAAGAACCGCACGCACGCCTTCGCGGAAATCGGCATCCATCACCCGGCGCGAGGCGACGCGATATTCCATTTTGAGACAATCGTTGCGCGACAGGGCCCCTCCCCGGCGCACAAGTTCCATCGCAAGCTTGAGCGACACCGGCGCGCGCGAACGGATCAAACGAGCCGTGGCGGTGGCGAATTCGTCCTGATCGCGGTCCAGCCGCTCCAGCACCGCCTCCACGGTCGAGCCTGCGAAAATCATGTCGATGCGGCTTCGCAACGTCGCAAGCGATGACGTCGGCTGGGATCGCGCAAGAGCGGCAACCGCGACGCCGGCATCCTTGCCGGCAGCAAGGTGATCGAGCAGCTCGGCATGGTCGGTGCCGGCCACGCTGTGGGTGACAAGGCCAAGCGCGAGGGCATCGCCCAGCCCGATCCTGGTCCCCGTCAACGCCAGATAGGCCCCGGTGCCGCCGGGACAGCGCGAAAGAAAAAAGCTGGAGCCGATATCGGGCACAAAGCCGATGCCGGTTTCCGGCATGGCGAATGCCAGATCCGCGTCGGCCAGGCGATATCGTCCGTGTACGGACACCCCCGCGCCGCCGCCCATCACCACGCCATGGGTCAGCGCGACATAGGGTTTGGGATAGCCGCCGATCGCGGCATTGAGCCGGTACTCGTCGTGCAGGAAATTGGCGGCGGCGGCCGAACCCTCGGCGCTGCTTTCCGCCATGGAGCGGATATCGCCGCCGGCGCAGAAGGCGCGCGGCCCCGCCCCCCGGATCGCCACGGTTGTCACGCCGGGGTCGCCGGCCCATTCCTCCAGCGCTTTCAGCATGCCGATGCACATGCCATGGGTCAGGGCGTTGAGCGCTTTGGGGCGGTTCAAGGTGATAAGCCCCAGCGCGCCCCGCTTTTCGAACAGGATAGGTGGTTCGGTTTCCGGCATGGAGCCAGATTAGCTGCGGCAGGATGCGTGACAAGCAGCCGGCTTGCGCGCCTGGCCCGAATTGGCAAGGGTGCGGGTCATGAGCAGATATCCCCTGACCCGGATGCGCCGGTTGCGCCGCCACGACTGGACCCGCCGGCTGGTGGCGGAGACCAGCATTTCGGCGGCGGACTTTCTCTGGCCCCTCTTTCTCATCGACGGTGAAAAGAAACGGGAGCCGGTGGCCTCCATGCCCGGGGTTGACCGGCTCTCGATCGACCTGGCCGTTGCCGCGGCAGAGGATGCGGCCAAGCTCGGCATTCCGGTGATCGCGCTTTTTCCCGCCACCGATCCGACGCTCAAGACCGAAGATGGCCGCGAAGCCGTCAATCCCGACAATCTGGTCTGCCGCGCCGTGCGCGCCATCAAGAAGGCCGTGCCCGAAATCGGCGTTCTCTGCGATGTCGCGCTCGACCCCTACACCAGCCACGGCCATGACGGCTTGATCCGCGACGGCGACGTGCACAACGACTCCACGCTGGAGGTCCTGGTGCGCCAGGCCCTGGTGCAGGCCGAAGCCGGCGCCGACATCATCGCGCCCTCCGACATGATGGACGGCCGCGTCGGAGCGATCCGCGCCACGCTGGAAGTCCAGGGCCATCACAACACCATGATCATGGCCTATGCGGCCAAATATGCCTCCGCCTTTTACGGTCCGTTCCGCGACGCGCTGGGCTCCTCCCAGGTCAAGAGCAGCGGCCTGAAGGCCGGCGACAAGCGCAGCTATCAGATGGACCCCGCCAATGGCGACGAAGCCATGCGCGAAGTGGCGATGGATCTGGAGGAAGGCGCCGACATGGTGATGGTCAAGCCCGGCATGCCGTATCTGGATCTGGTGCGGCGCGTGAAAGAGCGCTTCGCCGTCCCCACCTTCGCCTATCAGGTCTCGGGCGAATACGCGATGCTGTCGGCGGCGTTCGAAAAAGGCTGGCTGGACCGCGACCGGGCGATCCTCGAATCCCTGATCGGATTCAAGCGCGCCGGCGCCAACGGTATCCTCACCTATTTCGCGGTCGAGGCGGCGAGGCTTTTAAAATGACCCCCATCTGTCTGCCACGGCCGCAAGCGGCCTAGCAGACATCTTCCCCCGCCAGCGGCTTCGCCGCGTGGGGGAAGAAAGTCCGTACCCGCTTCAATCGCGTTCGGTGGAGAACAGGCTGCGCACCAGAATTTCCGCGCGGGCCCGGAGCGTTTCCTGACGCAGTCCGGAAACACCAAAATTGAATCAGTCGCGCTTCGTCGAAAAGAGGCTTCTCACCAGAATCTCCGCGCGACTGGGCAGCACATGCAGGCCCGAGCGGCGCTGGCCCAGATCGATCACATTCTCCAGCACCAGCATGGCGAGGCCGTGCACCGCCGACCACACCGCCAGTCCCAGATTGGTGTCGTGCAACGCCGCGCCGATTTCGTTGCCGATGGCGTCCGCGGCCTGCGCGAGCGCGGGAAATTTTTCGCGGTTGGGAAGCTGAGAACCGAACATCAGGCGCGCCACCGCCGGGCGCTTGGCGACGAAACGCATATAGGCCGCCCCGATATTGGCGATGCGGTCCGATTCCGGTCCCGGCACGCGGGCCGCCTCGACGATGTTCTGGCGGAGTTCCTGAAAACCCTCCACGCCCAGCTCGACCAGAAGCGCTTCGTGATTGGGAAAATGGCGATAGGGCGCGGCGTGGCTCACGCCGGCGCGACGCGCGACGGCGCGCAAGGTCAGCGCGCTCAGCGATTGTTCTTCCAGAATGGCGCGGGCGGCATCCAGAAGGCCGTTGCGCAGGTCGCCGTGATGATAGGACTTTTGCGCATTCACCGGCTTGCCTTGGATCTTGCCTTCGATGTTGCATTGTTCGTTGTTCATGCCTCGCCTCTCCGCGTTCCCTTGGAACGCAAATGCTCCTGCCGGGCGAAAAGGCTGGACGTGTCCCAGCGCTTTCCACCCATGCCTTCCACGTCCGCGTAAAATTGATCGACCAGCGCCGCCACCGGCAGGCTCACGCCGGCGCGGCGCGCTTCCTCCAGGCAGATGCCCAGATCCTTGCGCATCCATTCCACCGCGAAGCCATGGTCGTACTGGCCGGCGGCCATGGTCTTGTGCCGGTTCTCCATCTGCCAGCTTTGCGCCGCGCCCTTGGAGATCACCTCAACCACCGCTTCGATGTCGAGACCGGAGGCGCGCGCCAGGTTCAAGCCTTCGGCCAGGCCCTGGACCACGCCGGCGATGCAGATCTGGTTGACCATCTTGGTCAACTGTCCGGCGCCCGCCGGCCCGAGAAGGCGCATCTGGCGGGCATAAGCAGCCATCACCGGTTCGGCGCGCGCGTATGCGTCGGGCTTTCCGCCGCACATGATGGTGAGCTTGCCGTTGACCGCGCCGGCCTCGCCGCCCGATACCGGCGCATCGACAAAATCGAAGCCGGCTTTTTCCGCGACCTTCGCCAAGTCCCGGGCGATAGTCGCCGAGGCCGTGGTGTGATCGACAAAGAGGCCGCCGTCCGCCATCGCAGAAAACGCGCCATTCTCCCCAGTGGTGACTTGGACGAGATCGGCATCGCGGCCAACGCAGGCGAAAACGATAGCGGCGCCACGCGCGGCTTCCGCAGGCGTCGGCGCCGCGGCGCCGCCATATTCTTCGACCCATTTCCGCGCGCGCGACTGGGTCCGGTTGAACACCGTCACGGCATGGCCGGCGCGCTGCAGATGGCCCGCCATCGGATAGCCCATGACGCCAAGGCCGATGAAGCTGACTTTCATCGTTGCCCCGCCGCTTGCGCTTTCGAGGCGGCGGCCCCGGCTGCTTCCATCGTCATCTTGTTCTTCATGTGCAGAAGCACATCGACCATCGTGTCTTGCGCTTTCTTGTCGAGGCCCTCGGTGAGATAGGCCTCCAGCGCATTCTTATAGTCGCTGATCGCCGCCAGGACGGGTTCCGCCGCCGGCAAAAGGTGCAACCGCCTTATGCGCCTGTCGGATGGATCCGCGCGGCGCTCGATCAAGCCACGGGCCTCCAGCCGGTCCACCAGCCGCCCCACCGTGATGGGTTCCACCTCACACAGCGCCGCCATTTCGTTTTGCGAAAGGCCCGGCTGCCGCTGGAGGCGGGTCAGGATGATCCCTTGCGCCCGCGTCATGCCGTAGCCGCGCGCCCATTGGTCGAAACGCGTGCGCTGCATCCGCGCCACGTCGTGGAGCAGAATCAGCATGTCCCGATCGAAACGGCTCATGCCGAAAACATAACGCGCGTTATAATAACGCACAAGACAATAAGCTCTGCCAGCTTTCGGCGACATTTTGTCAGAAAGCAAAAGGCCGGCGAGTTGATCTCGCCGGCCTCGCATTTCTGGCGGTCGACGCCTTACGGGCTGACCTTGAGCGTCTGGCTCCAGGACGCCTCGATCTGCTTCACCACCGTGTCGGGGAACGGCACATAATCGAGCTTCTCGGCGTCGGCAGCCCCCTCGTGCAGGGCATAGGACAGGAACTGCAGGATCGCCTTGTTCTTGTCCGCCGGATAGTCGCTGCGCATCAGCATGTAAGTCGCCGCCGTGATCGGCCAGCTCTGCGCGCCGGGCTGATTGGTAAGGATCAGGTAGAAATCCTGCACCTTGGAGAAGTCGGCATTGGCCGCCGCCGCCTGGAACGCCTGCAGGGTCGGCTTCACCCGCTGTCCGGCCGCGTTGATCATGTCGACATGAACCAGATTCGATTGCTTGGCATAAGCGTATT
>JAFKFF010000212.1 GCA_017307315.1 Alphaproteobacteria bacterium | reverse complement strand
GGAACTTGAAGGCGACGATGGAGTAGGTGTCCCGGATGCCCGGTACGCGCTGGAGCTTCTTGGTCACGAACTCGCCATAGCTCCTCTCGTCGCCGAGCTCGAACTTGGCCAGAAGATCATAGGTTCCGGAAGTGGAATAGACTTCCGCGGTTTCCGGGAAATTGTCGATCAGGTAAGCGGCGACGTCGAACGCCTTGGTCAGCTCGCATTTGATCTGAACGAAAATGGCTTTCATCGATGGTTCTCCCGGCGCGTCGGAAGGGCAAGCTTAAACGGCTTCCCGGCCCAGGGGGAGACAAAATCGGCGCTCCAGACCCGCTCGCGGTTTTCAAACCGGCGGGGCCGCCGCTAAACTATGCCCATGTCTCTTCCCCAAGGCGATGCGATCGCGGATTTCATGCGTCGCGAAAAGATCGGCCCCGCATTCGCCCACGCGGTACAGCGGGCCTGGCACCCGCTCGGCGTCCGCATCCAGGCCCTGGCGCGGGGAGAAAAGGGTCTGGTGGTGGGCATTTGCGGGTCCCAGGGCAGCGGCAAATCCACCGGCGCGGCGGTGCTTCAGATCCTGCTGCGTGAGGCCGGGTTGGCCGTCGCCACATTGTCCATCGACGATCTCTATCTGTCCCGCGCGGAGCGCTCGCGGCTGGCCGAAACGGTTCATCCGCTCTTGGCGACGCGAGGGCCGCCCGGCACCCATGACGTGGCGCTGGGCGTGCATCTGCTGAAGGCTCTGGGCAAGCCCGGCACAACCGCCATTCCCCGGTTCGACAAGGCGCGCGACGCGCGCGCCGATCCCGAGCATTGGGATCGGTTCGAAGGGCCCGCCGATGTTATTCTGTTCGAAGGCTGGTGCGTGGGCGCCGGGGCTCAGCCGCCGGAAAGCCTGGCCGAACCCTTGAACGATCTGGAACGGAACGAGGATCCCGACGGGAGCTGGCGGCGTTATGTCAACGCGGCGCTGGCGGGGCCTTATCGGGCGCTGTTCGATCCCATCGCCTTCCAGGTCTTTCTCGCCGCGCCGTCCTTCGATGTGGTGGCGGGATGGCGCAAGGAACAGGAAGAAAAGCTGCGCCGGAAGAGCGACGGCGGCAAGGCGATGAGCGATGCGGAGATCGACCGCTTCGTGCAATTCTATGAAAGGCTCACCCGCTTCATGCTGGCGGAGATGCCGGATCGAAGCGACGCGTTGATGCGGCTGGGCCCCAAGCGCGAAATTCTGGAATTCGATATCCGGGTTGCCTGATCCTGTCAGGCTTTGCCGGCCAACCGCCCGATCAGCAGTTTGAAGAAGCGTGCCGAATCCACATCGATGGCGACATCGGTGTTGGGCACGAATTTGTCGCGCAGCATCGCCGATGTCTTGGTGGTCGCAAGCGTGGGCGCGGAGCCGCGCAGGCCCGCTTCGTTCGGAAGATAGCCCAAGGTCTCGCCGGCCGTCAGTTCGCCGGTGGTCTCCACGTCCACATAATATTTCCGCCATTTCAGGATCGAAGGGTCGAGGAACGCCGCCATCGCGAGCGAGTCGTGCATGTTCGGGCCGCTGCTGTTGCCCTGGCGGCGGTTGAGATCGATGTCGTTCCGGGCGATCTTGGCGGCGGCCAGGCTGACGGGCGTGCCGGCGTCTTGCAGCACCTTCACATGCGCGTCGGTGAGGGCGGTCTTGCGGGTGACGTCCAGTCCCACCATCGTGATGGGAATTCCCGACTGGAACACCATGCGGGAGGCCTCCGGATCGACATAGACATTGAAT
>JAFKFF010000211.1 GCA_017307315.1 Alphaproteobacteria bacterium | reverse complement strand
AAAACGGAAGCTGGTGCGAAACGTTCGAAGATTAGAAGAGGCAGCGCAGCGCACTCAATGAGGCGCGATTAGGTGAGAACTGTTGGAACGGGGCTGAGGCATAAGATGGTGAATTCCCTTTAGGAGGCGAATTATTATGGTGCAATGTAGAGCATAAATGGCGATTTTACGCCGAGAATATTGATATTATTTATATACGTAAATGGTACTGCTTGTGCATTTATCGTAATAAAAGCGGTTTCGGTTTGTTTTTTAAACAAGCGAGGATTCGTGCTCTAATTTGCGGTTCTTGGCGCGGCTGCATTACCCACCTGGAGCAATTTTCGAATCCAATTCGGCCCTCGCAGTCAGGTCGGAAAAAGTCTCTAGAAATGAGATTTACAAATCCTGCAGTCGGGAGCATTGAAAGCGGAGACTGGCGCCGAATAAGCGCTGATTTTTCAATATCCAAAGCGAGCGGCTGGTCTCTCGACGCGCAGGCACGGATATGGCTGCCCGATTTCGCGGGCGTTTCTTGGCGCTAAATTTTTCCTGGAATAAGGCCGTTTTCCGGTGGCTGGGGGAATAGGATTCGAACCGCCGACTGCAGTTCGAATCCTAATTGCCCCATCCAAAATCGTCGAATGGAGTCTCCAAAAATTGCGATGTCGAAATTTGCAGTCGAGAGCTTTTAAAGTGGAGACGGGCGTTAAAAAGACCGCGATTTTCCTTCAAAATTCAGCAAGTGCCGGTCTCCAAGTGCTGATGGATAGCAGAACGTGCCCGGTTCTACGGTGTCTTTTCGGGGCACAGAAAATCGAGGAATAGAGCCAAAAGTCGCTGGCTGGGGGACTAGGATTCGAACCTAGACAGGCAGAGTCAGAGTCTGCAGTCCTACCATTAGACGATCCCCCAAGGCCGGGCGGAAAACCCTTTTGGGACCGCCCCTTTAGACCAGCCCGCCGCCCCTTTCAAGGAGGCTTTTGGCGCCTCTCTATTCCTTGCGGATCTGGCCTCTTATCTCGCCATCGGCATAGGCGGGGCTATGCATGTCCATATAAAGGGACCCCGCCAGAAGGCTGTCGGCTTGGGATTTGGTCAGGGTCACCGTGCCGCTGATCGGGGTTTCCCCGCTGGGGAAGGCAAGGAGTGCCGGGGCCGTCGCGCCGGGCCCCGCCGGTCCATGCAGGTCGATCTTGCTGGGCGCTATGCCGTCATAGGTAATGTAATAGTCCAGCGTCCCTGTCGCGCTGTCATAGGTGAATTGACCCTCGCCGAAAGCGTCGCTCTTGTTGGCAGGGACGGCGTATCCCCCCAGAAGATGCGCTCCCAAGGAGACGGTTTCGCCTTGGGCCGGGATTGCGGCCAGCGACAGGAAAAAGCCTGCCACAAGGAATTGCGCGCGCATGATGTTCGTCCGCCTGGCTGCGATCCCGCGCAGTCTAGCGGGATTTCGCTGTCGGAAAAGTCATGCTGCGATTGGTTGCCCTTCCGCCACCGCCGCGTGCTAGCGTCGCAACGCGGATCATCCCGCGGACTGAGGCGGAATTGCAGGAAAACAGGGCTTATACCGGTAGGGGGCGCAGCGAATCATCCGGCCCGGCCACAGGCGGCGGGCCGCTTCTGGCCGTCCTGGACCTCGGCACCAACAATTGCCGGCTCCTGATCGCCCGCCCGGCGCCGTCCGACAATTTCCGGGTGGTGGATTCCTTTTCGCGCATCGTCCGGCTGGGCGAAGGCGTGGGCGAGACCGGCCTCCTGTCCGAGGCCGC
>JAFKFF010000114.1 GCA_017307315.1 Alphaproteobacteria bacterium | reverse complement strand
TACATGGCGGTGACCGAGCAATTTCCGAACATCTCCACCGTGCGGGTGAAAGACGCCATCGCCCAGGTCAACACCCTTCTCCAGCAATTGGCGCAAGGCATTCGTGCCGCCAGCCTGGTCACCATCCTGGCCGGACTTCTAGTCCTGGCCGGCACCATCGCGGCGGGCGCGCGGACCCGGCTCTATGACGCCACCGTGCTGAAGGTGGTGGGCGCGACGCGGCTGCAGATCGCCTTGGTCTATATCCTGGAATACGGACTTCTCGGCATCGCCACCGGCATCATCGCCCTGGGCGCGGGTACTTTGGCCGCCAGCCTGATAGCGCGTCAGATTCTGGACACCAGCTTCGT
This sequence comes from Alphaproteobacteria bacterium, assembly GCA_017307315.1. Taxonomy (GTDB): domain Bacteria; phylum Pseudomonadota; class Alphaproteobacteria; order Micropepsales; family Micropepsaceae; genus Rhizomicrobium. Next base: position 10,514 of record JAFKFF010000114.1, on the reverse strand, counting down.
CTTCGACGCCCATGCCGCCCTTTGGACGGTGGCCGGCGGCGGGGCCGCCACGCTGCTTTTCGGCCTTTTCGGCGCCATCGCCGCCTTGAATGCGCGCCCGGCCCGGCGCTTGCGCAACGCTTGACCGACCAAAAGTTAACTTCCGGAAAGCCTGGAAGGCGGCAGTTTTCCCAAAATTCGCCGCCCGCTTGATACCCGCGCCACAAATCACGATATACTGAAGGCTTACAGGGAGTTCCTCATGGCGAATTATGACAATCGGCTTGCCGCTGGCAGCGCGGTTGCCGCGGTAGATCAGGGCCTGCGCTCGTACATGCTGCGGGTCTACAATTACATGATGGTCGGTCTCGGCCTGACCGGCGCGGTAGCTTGGCTGACGGCCAACACGGCGCTCTACAGTGTTTTCTTCAGCCAGGTTCAGACGGCCAACGGCGTCGCGCTGCAGCCCAACATCCTGGGCTGGATCGCGATCTTCGCGCCGGTGGGCATGGTGCTGCTTTTTTCCTTCGGCATGCAGCGGATGAGCTTTGCCGCGGCCCAAGGCACCTTCTGGCTCTATTCGGCGCTGATGGGCATTTCGCTGTCGACCATCCTCTTCGTCTACACGGGCGCCTCGATCGCGCTGACCTTCTTCGTCACCGCGGCGACCTTCGGTGCCATGAGCCTTTGGGGCTACACCACGAGCCGCGATCTCACCGGTTTCGGCTCCTTCCTGTTCATGGGCCTGATCGGTCTGATTCTGGCTTCGCTCGCCAACATGTTCTTCCAGTCCACGCAGCTGCAGTTCGTGGTCTCGGTGATCGGCGTTCTGATTTTCACGGGCCTGACCGCCTATGACAGCCAGAGCATCAAAAACATGTACTTCGCCGGCGACGACAGCGAGACCACCGGCAAGAAGGCGATCATGGGGGCGCTGCGCCTCTATCTCGACTTCATCAACCTGTTCATCTTCCTGCTCCGCTTCATGGGAAATCGTCGTTGATTACCCCCATCTGTCCGCCACGCGGGCAAGCCCGCTAGCGGACATCTTCCCCCGCCAGCGGCTTTGCCGCACGGGGGAAGAAAGCCTGAGCTCGGAACGAAGTCCCTAAAGCCTGGCGGAAACGCCGGGCTTTTTGCTTTTTATTTAATCTGCAAGCGCTTGCAGGCGTTTCTTGTCGAAGACCTTGAGCACTTGCGCCAGGTCGTGTCCCCGTTTCAGGACCAGCCCACCGGCCGCGATGACGGAATATTGCCCTTGGCGACCCCGCAATTTGGGACATTTCTCGACCCGGAAAAGCGGCATCTCGCTGGTGCGGCGGAAAATCGAGAAAACCGCCACCTCTTCCAGAAAATCGAGCGCGTAGTCGCGCCACTCGCCGGCCGCGACCATCCGGCCATACACCGTAAGAAGACGATGAAGTTCGCCCCGGTCGAAGCGGGTCAAAGGGATAGCGGCATCGTTTCCAGGACATTTTCGCGCCGCATCCCTGAGAAAGGGCACGGCGCGATGAAACGCTATGGGTTCTTCCGCCATCGCCGCCATGATGCGGCGGGAACTCGCACGCCGCAAGGCTTTCGCATTTGTAACCACTGCCCCGAAATGGTCACGATTGAACCATCCGCTGGCCGTTTTCCGGATCGACCATGTCTTCGTCGGTTGGCCGTGCTTTTTGAGTCGGTCCGGAACTTCAAGCCCCCCAGCCCTTTCCGGGCCTGACCTGATCGCGCCAACCGACAGCTCTCCTCTTCAGCGCAGAGACCGGAAAAAGGCCTTCATCAGGGCATCGAGCTGGCCGAACAGGCCGCCGATCGCGCCCGTGACGGTGAGGATCATCACCGCCCAGGGAATCAGCAGATCCGGCTCGTCACCGAACAGATTCGCCGCCGCCACGGCCACCACCCCGCTCAGCGCGCCGATCGTCGCCCCGCCCAGCGCGCCGGCGACGAAGCCCCGCGCCAGGTCGCGCGCGTAAAGCAAGCCCGCGACGCCGGGAATCAGCATGGTGCCGAACATCAGGAAATAATTGTGCTGCAGGCCCGGACGGTAATGCGCCGCCACGACCAGCAGAAGCTCGAACATCACGCCCACGGCGAGCGCACGGCGCAGGATTTTGAGATTGACCAAACACGCTCTCCCTTGGCGGACCGTGACGAGAGGTCCGCTTGCGGCTCCGTATCGATTTCTCTAAACGGAGAAAAACCCGGTTCCCAACCCGACTATGATCGAAATTCAGAACCTCACCAAGCATTTCGGACCGGTCACGGCGGTGGCCAATCTCAGTCTCACCGTGCGTCCGGGCGAAGTGCTGGGCTTCCTGGGGCCCAACGGGGCGGGCAAATCCACCACCATGAAAATGGTGACAGGTTATCTGGCGCCGGACGACGGCTCGGTCCGCATCTGCGGCCATGACATTGTCAGCGATACGCTGGCCGCCCAGCGAACCTTGGGCTATCTGCCCGAAGGCGCGCCCGCCTATGGCGAAATGACCCCCAGGGGTTTTCTGAGCTTCATCGCCCATGTGCGGCAGCTGGCGGGAGAAGAGGCCCGCCTCGCCATGCAGCGGGCGATCGCCGGTGCCGAACTCAAGGCAGTCCTGGACCAGCCGATTGAAACCCTCTCCAAGGGCTTTCGCCGCCGCGTCGGCCTGGCCCAGGCGATCCTGCACGATCCGGACGTGCTCATTCTCGACGAACCCACCGATGGCCTCGATCCCAACCAGAAGCATGCCGTGCGCGACCTGATCCGGGGCATGGCGCGGGACAAGACCATCGTGATCTCCACCCACCTCCTGGAAGAGGTAGAAGCGATCTGCACCCGCGCGGTGATCATCGACCAAGGCCGCATCGTGGCCGACGCGACGCCGGCGGAACTGGCGGCGCGCGCGCCTTCCGGACGGCTGGATGATGTCTTCCGCCAGATCACCACGCGCGACACCGCAGTCGCGGGAGCGGCGGCATGAAGTTTCTGTGGCCAGTTTTCGCGCGGGAGTTCAAATCCTACTTCGCCACGCCCCTCGCCTTCGTCTTCATCATGATCTTCCTGTTCGCGATGGGCGCCTTCACGTTCTATCTGGGCCATTTCTACGACAATGGCGTTGCGGACCTGTCGGTCTTCTTTGGCTATCACCCCTGGCTTTACCTGTTCCTGGTTCCCGCCCTGGCGATGCGGCTTTGGGCGGAGGAGCGCCGCAGCGGCACCATGGAATTGCTGCTTACGCTTCCGGTCCCCCTATGGGCCACGGTCCTGGGCAAATTCCTCGCCGCCTGGGCCTTCGCGGGCCTGGCGCTGCTTCTCACCTTCCCGATCTGGATCACCGTCAATTACCTGGGCAATCCCGACAATGGCGTAATCCTGGCTTCCTATGTCGGCAGCTTCCTGATGGCGGGCGCTTATCTTTCCATCGGCGCCTGCATCTCCTCGGCCACGTCCAACCAGGTGATCGCCTTCATCGTCAGCGTGGTGGTCTGTTTCCTCTTCACCATCTCCGGCTCCTCGCTGGTGCTGGATGTGGTGCGCGGCTGGGCGCCGCTCTCCCTGGTGGAAGCGGTCTCCTCCTTCAGCTTCCTGGTTCACTTCGCCGCCATCACCTCCGGCGTGATCGATTTGCGCGATCTGATTTTCTTCTTCTCCCTGATCGGCCTGTTCCTTTACGCGAACACGCTGATCGTGGATTGGCGCAAGGGCGGCTGACATGATCTCCCGCCGCACATACGCCCTCTCCGCGCTGGCGCTCGCCGCCATTCTTTTCGTCGGCCTCAACATCTTCGCCAACAATTTCTTCACCGGCGCGCGGCTGGATCTCACCCAGAACGGCCAGTTCACCCTCAGCAAGGGCACGCGCAACATCCTGGACAAGCTCCAGGAACCGGTGACCTTGAAATTCTATTATTCGCGCAGCGCCGGCGCCCGCTATGCGGCGACCGCGGCCTATGCCAAGCGCGTGCGCGATCTTCTGGGCGAATATGCCGCCCTCTCCCACGGCAAGCTGATCCTGCAGGACATCGACCCGGAACCCTTCACGCCGGAGGAAGACGAGGCCAGCGCCGCCGGCCTCACGCCCGCGCCCACCGACCGGGGCGATGTGGTCTATTTCGGCCTTTCCGGTTCCAACAGCATCGACGGGCACCAGACCATCCCCTATTTCGCCAGCGCCCGCGAAGCCTATCTGGAATACGACCTTTCCTCGCTGGTCTACCACCTCTCGGCACCCAAGAAGCCGTCCATCGCCTTGATCACCGGCTTGCCGGTGATGGGTTCGCCGCAAAATCCCCAGCCGCTCGCCTCCTATGCGGCGCTGGCCCAGGAATATGACGTCACCCAGCTGCCGGGCGATTTCAGCGCCATTCCCGCCGGCATCGATCTTCTGATCGTCGCCCACCCCGATCCCTTGTCGCCACCGCAGATGCTTGCGATCGACAATTATGTGCTGAGCGGTCACCGCGCCCTGATCTTCGTGGACCCTCTGTCGGAGCTGGCACAGCAGGCCGGACCGCAGGCCACCATCGCGTCCGACCTGGGCCCGCTCCTGAAGAGTTGGGGCGTCGACTTTCCGAACAATATGGTGCTACTGGACCGTGGCGTGGCGCAGCAGGTGGCGGCGGGCAACGATCCGCGCCAGCCCACCATCGCCTATCCGGTATGGCTGCACCTGACCGCCGACAGCTTCGATCCGCGCGATCCGGTCACGGCCTCGCTGCAGAATCTCAACATGGCATCCACCGGCGAGATCGCGCCGATCCGCAATGCGACGACGGTCTTCCACACCCTGATCGGATCGAGCGACCAGGCCAACATGATGCAGCGCGAGCAGTTGATGGCGCTGCACGATCCTTCCCGGTTGGTCGACACCATGCGGCCGACCGGCGTGCGCTATGCCCTGGCGGCCCGCATCACCGGCAACGCCAAAACCGCCTATCCCAACGCGCCCGGCGCGGTGAAATCGGGCAAGGTGCAACTGATGATCGTCGCCGATAGCGACGTTTGGGACGACCGCTTCTGGGTGAATGTGAGCAACCAGATGGGCCATCCCGTCGCCCAGCCCTTCGCCGACAATGGCGCCTTCATCCTCAACGCGGTGGAAAACCTCACCGGCTCCGACGATCTGATCTCGCTGCGCACCCGCGCCTCCAGCGACCGGCCCTTCACGGTGGTGCAGAGCCTGCGCCAGGCGGCGGAAACCAAATATCGCGAGACCGAGAACACGCTGCAGAACAACCTGACCCAGGCGCAACAGACCCTGGCGCAGCTCCAGCAGGGCAGCGGGGGCAATGCCATCGCGCTGTCGCAGAAGCAGAAGGACGAGATCGAGCGCATCCGCCGCGGCATGGCGCAGACGCGCGTCCAGCTGCGCGACGTCCAGCACAATCTGCGCGCCGAGGTCGATGCGCTGGGAAGCCGCCTCGCCTTCCTGAACATCGTGGGCGTGCCGATCCTTCTTGCGGGCTTTGCGCTGGTGCTGGGCATGATCCGCGCCCGCCGCAGACGGAGGACGGCATGACGGACTTCCGCCGCCGCAAATTGCTGATCCTGGGCGGACTGGCCGCCGTCAGCGTCGTCCTGGCGGCAGGCGCCGTGACCTTGCGCGCCCGCGAAGGCCAGGTCCGTTTCACGCCGGGAGAATTCCTTCCCGGCTTCGCCGCCCATGTGAAGGAAGCAAGCCGTATCCATATCGTGTCGCATGACGGCGCTTTCGACGTGGTGTTCGATCCCGCCAAGGGCTGGCTGCTGCCGGCGCGCGGCAATTATCCGGCGGACTTCGAACAGGTGCGCCACGCCCTGATCGGCCTGGCGGCGCTGCAGACCGTCGAACCCAAGACATCCCGGGCCGACTGGCTGCCCTATATCGGCCTGGAGACCCCGCCCAAGGGCAACGGCACCACCATCACCGTCAGCGACAAGGCGGGGAAGACACTTGCTTCCGTCATCGTGGGCAACAGCGCCGAGCTGGACAATGTGCAAGGGGGGACCGGCGTCTTCGTGCGCCGCCCCGGCGACAATCAGAGCTATCTGGCGCGCACGGTCTTCGCCTTCCAGGGCAAGCTTCCCGATTGGCTGGAGAGCGGCGTCATGAGCGTGGAGCCGGCGCGGGTGAACAGCGTCACGATCACTCCGCCCTCGGGAGCCGCCTTCACCGTGCTGCGCGAACACACGTCGGACCGCCAATACTCGCTGCAAGGCGCGCCCGCGCCCAAGGGATTTTCCACCAACCCGGCGCGGGTCAATCTCATCCCGCAGCTGATTTCCGACTTCGCCTTTGTCGATGTCAGGCCCGCGTCCGAACTCGATTTCTCCAAGGCGGCGCACCTGAAAGCCCATACCTTCGACATGCAGAATATCCGCATGGACGCGGTGGAGGCCGATGGCGGGGTCTGGGTCCGAATTTCGGCCGAGGCCGACCCCGGAACGCCCACCATGCAGCGCCAGGAGGCGGGCATGATCAATACAAAGGCGGCCAAGTGGGCGTATAAACTGTCCCCGGACAAGGGGCGGCTGCTGATGATGAAACGCGAAGACCTCTTCACCAAGGCCGATCCCGCGCCCGGTGGGTTCTCGTTCGGCGCACCCAACTGATGGCCGGCGAAGGAGAGCCGCTGCGCGGTCTCTGGTACATGCCGGCTTTGGCGAAAAGCTTGAAGCCCGGCCAGATGCGGCGCGAAATGCTGCTGGGAGAACCGGTGCTGCTGGGTCGCATGCGGGACGGCCAAGCCTTCGCCATGCGCGATATCTGTCCGCACCGCGGCGTGCCGCTCTCCGCCGGCAAGATCCTTCCCGAAAACACCGTCCAATGTCCGTATCACGGCTGGCGTTTCCGCAACGACGGCGTCTGCAGCGTCATCCCCTCGCTGGTCGATGGCCAGGACCTCGACCCCGCCAAGATCCGTGTACGGAGCTATCCGCTGCGCGAGCAGGACGGGTTGCTCTGGGTCTATGTTCCGGCCAGGAACGAGGCGCCCAAAACCGATCCGCCGCGCGTTCCGATCCAGAACGCTGTTCCCCGCTGGGATGAGACGCAGCTCTTTCCCTGCGATATCGACCATGCCGTGATCGGCCTGATGGACCCCGTGCATGCGGCCTATGTCCACGACCATTGGTGGTGGAAGCGTACCCCGCGCCCGAAGGAAAAGCATTACGCGCCCCTGCCCTTCGGCTTCGTGATGACGGCTCACAAGCCGTCCAAGCCGGCCTACAGCCTTCTGGGCGACGTCACCACCGAGATCACCTTCGAACTGCCCTCCACCCGGTTCGAGATCATCAAGGGAAGCCTGTTCGGCAAGGCCTTTACCGTGGTGGGGTTGACGGTCTGCACCCCCCGGGAAGCGCAGAGCACCTCCATCATCCAGGTCTTCTACTGGCCCGGCTTGCTGTTCTTCATCCGGCCCTTCTTCACGGCGCTGGGCCCCACCTTCATCGCCGACGACCGCAAGATCGTGGAATTGCAGCGGGAGGGCCTCAAATTCGATCCCCACCTGATGCTGATCCAGGACTCCGACCAGCCCGCCATCTGGTACCACCGGGTCAAGAAGGCCTGGGCGGAATCGCTCGAATCGGGCGCGGATTTCGTCAATCCTGTGCAGGAACGGACCCTGCGCTGGAAATCCTGACCGCCCCGCAGAAAACGGGGTTGCGGCAGGCGTCCGGACCATCTAGACGGTCCCCTTAACCTACAACTCGGCCGGCCCCAAAAGCGCTCCCGCGCGGGTCCGTCCGTGCGCGCCCACCCGGGTCTCTCGGCCCGGGAAAATCAGAGAAGTCGCCATGCCCAAACGCACCGATATCCACACCGTTCTCATCATCGGCGCGGGGCCTATCGTCATCGGACAGGCCTGCGAATTCGACTATTCCGGCGCCCAGGCCTGCAAGGCGCTGCGCGAGGAAGGTTACCGCGTGGTGCTGGTGAATTCGAACCCGGCCACCATCATGACCGACCCGGACATGGCGGACGCCACCTATATCGAGCCGATCACGGCCGAGTTCGTGGAGAAGATCATCGCCCGCGAGCGGCCCAATGTACCGGAAGGCAAGGTCTTCGCACTGCTGCCCACCATGGGCGGACAGACCGCTCTCAACACCGCGCTCTCCTTGCGCAAGATCGGTGCCCTGGAGCGCCACAATGTCGAGCTGATCGGCGCCACCGCCGACGCCATCGACAAGGCCGAGGACCGCGAGCGCTTCAAGCAGGCCATGCTGGCGATCGGCCTCGACGTACCCAAGGGCATCACCTTGAAAGGCCAGTTGCGGCAGAAGAAGGACACCGCCGGCAACATCATCTATGACGGCGCCAACAATCCCATGATGGAATTGTCGCCGGAAAGCTTCACCAAGGCGCTGGCGGCGCTGGACCAGGTCGGCCTACCCACCGTGATCCGCCCCTCTTTCACCATGGGCGGAACCGGCGGCGGCATCGCCTACAACCGCGAGGAATTCTGCGCCATCGGCGAAGCCGGCCTCGATGCCTCGCCCACCCGCGAGGGGCTGATCGAGGAATCCGTCCTGGGCTGGAAGGAATTCGAGATGGAAGTGGTCCGCGACAAGGCGGACAACGCCATCATCATCTGCTCGATCGAGAATGTGGACGCGATGGGCGTGCACACCGGCGACAGCATTACCCTCGCGCCTGCGCTCACCCTCACCGACAAGGAATATCAGCGCATGCGGTCGGCCTCGATCGCGGTCCTGCGCGAGATCGGGGTCGAGACCGGCGGCTCCAACGTCCAGTTCGCGGTCAACCCGAAGGACGGGCGCATGGTGGTGATCGAGATGAACCCCCGCGTCTCGCGCTCTTCCGCTCTGGCCTCCAAGGCGACCGGCTTTCCCATCGCCAAGATCGCCGCCAAGCTGGCGGTGGGCTACACCTTGGACGAATTGCAGAACGACATCACCAAGGTCACCCCAGCCTCGTTCGAGCCCACCATCGATTATGTCGTCACCAAGATTCCCCGCTTCGCCTTCGAGAAATTCCCCGGCGCCGAACCGCTTCTGACCACCGCGATGAAGTCGGTCGGCGAAGCCATGGCGATCGGACGCACCTTCGCCGAATCCATCCAGAAGGCGCTCAGATCGCTCGAAACCGGCCTCACCGGCTTCGACGAAACCGCCTTGCCCGAGGACAAGACCGCCATCCGCGCCGCGCTGGCCCGGCCCACGCCCGATCGCCTGCTCAATGCCGCGCAGGCGATGCGGCACGGCTTTCCCCTGGAAGAGATCCAGAAGATCACGGGCTACGATCCCTGGTTCCTGGGCGAGATCGAAGCCATCATCGCCACCGAAGCCGGCATCCGGGCGAACGGCCTTCCCAAAGACGCGCCGTCCTTCCGTCGCCTCAAGACCATGGGCTTTTCCGACGCGCGCCTCGCCAAGCTGACCGGCCGAAAGGAAGCGGCGGTGCGCGCCGCGCGGCACGCGTTGAACATCCGGCCCTGCTACAAGCGCATCGATACCTGCGCCGCCGAGTTTGAGGCGCTGACGCCCTATATGTATTCCAGCTACGAAATACCGTCGGGCGGGCAGACCGCCTGCGAGGCCGACCCCAGCGACAAGAAGAAGATCATCATCCTGGGCGGCGGCCCCAACCGCATCGGCCAGGGCATCGAGTTCGACTATTGCTGTTGCCATGCCGCCTTTGCGCTCTCCGACCGTGGCTATGAGACCATCATGGTCAACTGCAATCCGGAAACGGTCTCCACCGACTACGACACCTCCGACCGGCTCTATTTCGAGCCGCTCACGGCCGAGGACGTGCTGGAGATCGTCGCCAAGGAACAGGAGCGCGGCAGCCTTGCCGGCGTGATCGTGCAGTTCGGCGGCCAGACCCCCCTCAAGCTCGCCAACACCTTGCGCGACGCTGGCGTTCCCATCCTGGGCACCAGCGCCGACGCCATCGACCTGGCGGAAGACCGCAAGCGCTTCCAGACGCTTCTCAACGATCTCGGCCTCAAGCAGCCGCGCAACGCCACCGTCATGACGGCGGAGGAAGCGGTGCGCGCGGCGGGCGAGATCGGCTATCCGGTGATCCTGCGTCCTTCCTATGTCCTGGGCGGGCGCGGCATGGTGGTGGTCTCGGATGAGGCCCAGCTCAAGGAGCAGGTCGCGTCCGGCGAACTTTTCCGTATCTCCGGCGACAATCCCGTCCTGATCGACGGCTTCCTCAACCGCGCCACCGAGGTCGATGTCGACGCGATCTGCGATGTCGAGGGCCAGGTCTTCATCGCCGGCATCATGGAACATATCGAGGAAGCGGGCGTGCATTCCGGCGACAGCGCCTGCTCCCTACCCCCTCATACGCTATCGCCCGCCACGATCGCGGAGATCGAGCGGCAGACCAAGGCCATGGCCGTGGCGCTCAACGTCCGTGGACTGATGAATGTGCAGTACGCCATCCAGGGCGAGGAAATTTATGTGCTGGAGGTCAATCCCCGCGCCAGCCGCACCGTTCCCTTCGACGCCAAGGCGGTCGGCTTGCCTGTCGCCGCCATCGCGGCGCGGGTGATGGCGGGCGAAACCCTTGCCGGCTTTCATCTCAAGCCGCAGCGGC
>JAFKFF010000210.1 GCA_017307315.1 Alphaproteobacteria bacterium | reverse complement strand
TTTCCGATAGAAGGGAACGCAGTGCGGTATCGCCGCCGCCCAGGTCGATCAGGGCCGTGATCTTGTTCTCGACCGCATACCCGATAAAGCGCTGCACCCAACTGCGGACCTCGACCGGGTCATGACCGCTGGGGCGCGAGACATCCGGGAAATAAGATGAGAAGCTGGCGTTCGTCGGGTCAATATCAGCCATTAAGAAGGGGCGATTGCGATCCAGCGCGTCTTCCGCCACCCAGCGCAGGAACGTGGTCTTGCCGGTTTTGCCGCGACCGATCACGAAGATCAGCTTGGGCTTGTCCGAAAGATCGATCCCCGCCTGCGGAATGATATCGTCATCCTGCTTCTTCGGCGCGAACGCGCCGACATCGACGCTGGGCAATGCCGGTGTGATCTCCGGTTTGTCTGAAAAAGGCTTGGGCTTTTTCGAGTCTGCTTTGCTGTCAGTCATGGTTCACCTTTCTTTGCGCTGGATAATTCGGAATTCGGGCTCACCTGACGGTCGTGGTGGTGGCGGCGAGACTGATGATGCAGGATGTGCCATCGGCGCTGACGGCGGCAGAGATTTGCCCGCGCGGGGTTTTCTTGGCTTCATGGCGAGGTCCACCGCGCGGCGGAGGTTTTCGCCGGTCCAGCCTTTGCCGGTTTTAAACTGGATTCCGGCGTGACTCAGGGCCTTGCCGATATTTGCCCAGGACCAATCTTCGTGGCGGACCAAATTGCGCAATTCCGCGCTATGGTCACGGAGCCAGGAGCGAATGACCTGGCCTTCGCTCCAACTTTGGCGGAACTTTTCCGCCAGTGCTTCGATCTCTGCGCCGTTGTGATCGCGCTTCAAGACCATGCGCGCACTCCAAATCGCGCTTTATTTCGCGCTCCATTTCGCGTCTCAAATCGCTCTTCATTTCGCGCTCGAATTTTGACGCTAAAGTTCCCGTCAGAAAGCGGCAGTGTTACAGACCAAGGCACTCTTTGGAGGGCGAGGACGGTCACAGCTTGCGTCCCCGTTGTTGGCGCGATGTGGGATGGGGCGCATCCGCTGTGGCTTGGGCGGTTCGTTTCCAGGGGCCGTGTTTGAGGGCTTGCCGCAGCCGCGCGATGGCCGCCGCCAGCCCCGCATTGCGCTCCGCAGTTCGCCGCAGGGCTTCACCCTGGGCCCGGATATCGGCCAGCCAGCCGGGTACATCCGCCTCCATCCGCCGGTGGCCCCTATGCTGGGCCAAGCGGGCCGCCAGGGGCGATCCGGCCTGTCCCGCGGTGCGCCGGGCCTGGACCGGCTGGACCGATTCTTGAAACGCGTGGACCGCGCCCCGGCGCAAATCCTTGGCCCTGGCGATCAGGTCCAGCGATGCTTCCTTGACCGGCTGGCGGGCGAAATTGCGCACGATATTGCCGATCAGATCTTCGCTTTCGATCTGGCGGGCATCGCCCAACGGCCGCCGCCCGGCAACCTCCTCGCGTTCCGCCCCTTCCGAGCTGACAATGAAGTTCTGTTCCTTGTGGCGGCTGCCAGAGGTGTAAGCCCCAAAGGCCGAGACCAGGCCGGAGCCGGCCGGCAGGGCATGGATATGTTCGCTGACCGTGGACCCTTGCGCTGTGTTGGTGGTCAGGGCCTCGCCATAATCCAGCAGCACCCTTTCGCCGCCGTCGGGGCGCAGATTGGCGAACGGCACGAAACCTTTCTTGCCGCTGGCGGATCGCAGAGTTAGCCCCTGCTCTGAAATATCTACCACCGTCAATACGCTCCCATTGCGGCCGATATTGCTGG
>JAFKFF010000209.1 GCA_017307315.1 Alphaproteobacteria bacterium | reverse complement strand
AAGCCGCCATGGCGGTGACGGACGGGGTGTCGGGCGTCACCGCCAGCATCTCCACCCCAACCATCAAAGTGAGATTGAACAGCAACGCCGCCAGCGCCGCCCGCCTGTCATCGTCCAGGATCGCCCGCGCCGCCTGCCAGACAAAGACGCTGGCGAGGATCGAAAGCAGCACGCCCGCGAACCGCACGCCGAACGCGGTATCGCCGAACAGAATTGTGCCCAGACGGATGAGGAAAGCGGTCAGGGGCGGATGATCGTAATAACCGGCCGCCAGGTCCTTGGACCACAGCCAGTAATAAGCTTCGTCGGCCGAGAGCGGCAGCCATGCCGCCATGATCGCGCGCACGCCGATCAAAGCCGCAACCGCCCATCCCACAGAGCGCGCGGAAATCAACGCGCCCGCCACACGAACAGGGTCGACATGGCGTAATTCCACAAGGCGCCCATGATCGCGCCCGCCGCGCCCGCCACCCACCAGACCTGACGCTCGCTGTAGAGCCAGGAGGCGAGATCGACATTGGTGAGCGCGCCCACCGACCCGATCAGACAGAAGAGCAGAAAGCCCCGGAACATCGCGATTCCCTTCAACCGCCGGTCGCGATAGGTCAGTTCGTTGTTGAGAAGGAAATTGCTGGTCATCGCCACCAGGGTGGCAAGTGCCTGCGCGGCGCGGAACTGGTCGGGTATCATCGCCAGCGCCAGGCTGAGCGCGATCAGATGCACCACCAAACCCACCGTGCCGACGATGGCGAAGAAAAGAAAGCGCGGATCGACCAGGTCTCCGGTCATCTTGGCCAGAAGCAGGCCCAAAAATTCGACGCCGATCTGGGCATTGAACTTGCTTTCGCCGTCGAAGCGCGTGCCGAAGACATAAGGTTGCTCGGCAATGGCGAGGCGCTCGCCTCCGGTGGCCGCGATGTCGAGCAATATCTTGAAACCCACCGGCGACAGGCGCGGCGCGATATCGTCGAACCGGTCGCGGCGCATCATGAAAAAGCCGCTCATCGGATCGCTGAGATTGGTTCCCACCAGCCGGTGGGTGAGCCGGGTGGCCAGGCGCGAGATCGCGCCCCGGCTTTGCGAAAAGCTGCCGGCATTGCCGCCTTCGACATACCGCGTGCCCGCGACCAGGTCGGCTCCCCCCTTCAGGCGCGCCAGCATCTGAGGCAGCACCTTTTCGTCATGCTGAAGATCGGCGTCCATCACCGCCACGAAGGGCGAAGCCGAGGACAGCATGCCTTCGATGCAGGCGCCGGCCAGGCCCCGGCGTCCCACGCGCCTGAGGCAGCGCACGCGGCTGTCGCCGGCGGCGAGATCCTTCACCGCCTGCGCGGTGCCGTCGGGAGAATTGTCGTCGACGAAGATCGCTTCCCAGGCGATACCGGCCAGCGCGGCGTCCAGCCGCCGCACCAACTCCGCCACATTGCCCCGCTCCTTGTAGGTGGGCACCACGATGGATAGTTCGGCGCTGTGCATGGCCCCGGCTCGGACTCGACGCCCCTTGGTGACCGGCGGGCACCGGTCCGTCAAGAGCCGGAAGGGCGGCTCAAAGGTCGAAGAAGCTGAAGTAGACGATGATGCCGGCGAGTACCGCCAAGCCAAGACTGATTTGCAGGACCCAGCGCACGGTCCCCGTCTCCGCGCCCTGGCGGGCGTCCTGGGCGCTCAAATCTTTCCGATTGTCTGTCACGGCCATGATCTCCTCCTATTCTGCCGCGTGACCGCCAGACGCCACGCGACGCTCGATCTCATCAATGATTGCGGCGATCTCCCGGG
>JAFKFF010000208.1 GCA_017307315.1 Alphaproteobacteria bacterium | reverse complement strand
CAGCTGTCCGAGGTCCGGCGCATCCGCTGGCGTTGGCAGGGAGAAAGGCACAATGGCTTCGCTGGAATTCATCGCGGCAAAGGCCTGCGCCCAGGGTCCGTTATTGTAGGCCGGCGACATCGGCACCAGCAGGATGCGCCGGACCGCCGTTTGGGTGAAGGCGATGTTGGCGTCGCGCAGTACCCGCGCCACCGCTTCCGGATTGAAGATGTAGGTCACGTCCGCGACATAGCGGGTGGTCGAGCGCCGCTCGTTGGCGGGGGTATAGCCGCGCGACAGCCGCGCCAAAGCCGCCCCGTCGAGCGCCGGCTGGCGGCCCCAATCCTGCTGGCGGGTCAGGCGGCGATAGAGAATCTGCCAGGCTTTGGGCCGTCCCTGTGCGATGGCGACATTCAGGGCTTCGGCCGAGGAGGCGCCGGAGGCATCCACATGCACATCCGCCACCGTGTAGGGCCCGTCGGCGCGCGCACCCGTCGAGAAAAGCAGGGCGAGCGACAGAACGGGAAGCAATTTCAACAGGCGGGCAATCATCGGGTCGCTCGGTGGGGGCGCGGCGATTATAGGGAGCGCGGCCCCGTTGCGGAAGCGGCCCGGCTTTGGAATTCGCCAGCAGTTCAAGCCCTTGCGTCGGAACCGGCCAACCCGAGGCTCAGGGACGGCCGAATTCGGTGGATAGGGACCACCCGGCGCGGCCCGAGGTCCAAATCCGGCGCCCGCCCGGCTTGCGTGGCCGCTTTCGCCTGATTAAACGGGGCGCTGTTTCAGCCCTGCGCCCGCGGATTTCTCGGACATGACCGGCAAAGACGGCCTCACTTATAAAGACGCAGGCGTGGACATCGACGCGGGCGAGGAACTGGTCGCCCGCATCGCCCCTGCCGCCCGCGCCACGCGGCGTCCCGGCGCGGACGCCGACCTGGGCGGCTTTGGCGGCCTGTTCGACATCAAGGCGGCAGGCTTCAAGGATCCGGTGCTGGTCGCGGCCACCGACGGCGTGGGCACCAAGCTCAAGATCGCCATCGAGACCGGCCTGTTCGACGGCATCGGCCAGGACCTGGTGGCGATGTGCGTCAACGACATCGTCGTGCAAGGCGCCGAGCCGCTGTTCTTTCTCGACTATTACGCCAGCGCCAAGCTGGAGGTGGATGCGGCCGCCCGCGTGATCCAAGGCATCGCGCGTGCCTGCAAGGCGTCGGGCTGCGCCCTGATCGGCGGAGAGACGGCGGAGATGCCGGGCCTCTATGCCAAAGGCGATTTCGATCTCGCCGGTTTTTCCGTGGGCGCGGTGGAGCGGGGCCATGTCCTGCCCCGGACCAGCGAGATGGTCCCCGGCGACGTACTGATTGGCGTCGCCTCTTCCGGCGTGCATTCCAACGGCTATTCCCTGGTACGCAAGGTGGTGGAAAAAAGCGGCCTTTCCTGGGACGCGGAAACCCCCTTCGCGCGGGGCACGCGGCTGGGCGAGGCCTTGCTCACACCCACGCGGCTTTACGTGAAAAGCGCGCTGGAGGCCTTGCGCGTGGGCGGGGTCAAGGGCTTCGCGCACATCACAGGCGGCGGCATCACCGAAAACCTGCCGCGCGCCCTTCCCGCCGGCCTGGACGCGGCGGTGGACCTCAACAGCTGGACACCGCCTTCGGTGTTCGGCTGGCTGGC
The DNA here is from genome assembly GCA_017307315.1 of Alphaproteobacteria bacterium. GTDB lineage: Bacteria > Pseudomonadota > Alphaproteobacteria > Micropepsales > Micropepsaceae > Rhizomicrobium. Next base: position 130 of record JAFKFF010000208.1, on the reverse strand, counting down.
GAACAGCGCGGGCATCACCGCGCCCGAGATGCTGCGCACCTTCAATTGCGGCATCGGGTTGGTCGCGGTGGTTTCGGAGAAGCACTCGGGCCGGGTGATCGAGGCGTTCCAGCAAGCGGGCGACAAGGCC
>JAFKFF010000207.1 GCA_017307315.1 Alphaproteobacteria bacterium | reverse complement strand
GCGGACGGGGCTTATACGCGAGAGCGGTTCGACCCGGCAAGTTCCCTGAAACGAAAAGTGGGACCGGAACGCGACGGCCTTTGCGCCGTTGGATTCCGGGAAACACAACACTTTCAGGCCCATGCCCAGATATTTCTTCCATGTCAGGGACGACGATGGCGATGTCAGCCGCGATCTCGAAGGCCAGGATCTGCCCGACCTGTCCGCGGCACGGGCCGAGGCCGTCAACGCCAACCGCGAAATGCTGGGGGAGCGGATCCTGCATGGCGGGCCGCTCAATCGCCACCGGATCGAAATCAGCGACGCCAGCGGCCAGGTACTGGAGAAAGTGGACGTCAGCGACGTCCTCTTCACCGGCGGTCACTTGCGCGGCTTTTCCGACGACGTGACGAAATCGGCACCAACCGCGCGCATCTCCAGCGGGAAAAAGTCGGCTCCCGAATAACCATAGGCCGACAGCGCGACCGGCCCTTCTGCGGTCTTTGGTGCCGCGATCAGCCAGAGAAAGCCCCTATCCACGGCACCCGCCCTGTCGATGGCGGACGGCACCGCCGCGCCTCCCGGATGCGAATGATAGCAGCCGATGATCGCACGCCCATGAGCGCGCGCGGCCTTCAAAGCGGCGAAATGATCGCCCGGATCGATTTCGAAGCGATCGTTTGCGGCTGCGATATTGCGTGCGGGATGAAAGGCCAGCACCTGCGCAACATCGCCGTCGCGAACCCCTTCCAGCAATCCGCAGCATTCCCGTGGATAGGCGGCGCGCGCTTGGGCCTCGATCCCGGTCCGAAGCGCGTCCGGCAGCGCCAGCTTCATCGCTCCGGCGCCTTGACCTGCCCCACCAAATGGCCGTCCTCGGTATCCAGAATGTCCACTTCCTCGCCCGTCGCGGTCTTGATGTGCAGGATCACCCGTCCAGGCTGGCTCTCCATCGACAGAATCTGCGATCCCGGCGCCAAAGTGAAACTGGACGGAAGCGCGGCCGGCGCGGCCTTGCCGCCTTTGCCTTGCAATTTCATCACCGCCCCCACCACCAGGGCGATCAGGGCTAGGATAATCAGGCTCGAAAGAATAATAACGGCGATCTTTGCCGCTTTCAGCGCGGCATTGTTCTGGGGATCGGGCAAGGTGTCGGACATCAAATCCTCTCGCGACGGATCGCTCTACCAGGCAACAGCGGCCGACGCGCAGGCCGGGCATCGCCTCGATCGCTTCCTGGCCGATGCCCTGAGCGACCTGTCGCGCGCCCGTATCCAGCAATTGCTGGCCGAAGGCAATGTCGCCCGCAGCGGCACGACGATAAAAGACGCCAACCACCGGGTCAAAGGGGGCGAGACCTACACCGTGCTGGTGCCTGCCGCCCAGCCCGCCCGTCCGCAAGGCCAGGATATTCCGCTGGAGGTGGTGTACGAGGACAAGGACCTGATCGTGATCGAAAAGCCGGCGGGCCTGGTGGTGCACCCCGCAGCCGGCAATCCCGACGGCACGTTGGTCAACGCCCTGATCGCCCATTGCGGCGCCGAGCTGATCGGGATCGGCGGCGAGGCGCGGCCCGGCATCGTGCACCGGTTGGATAAAGACACGTCCGGTCTTCTGGTTGCCGCCAAGACCGAACGCGCCATGACAAGCCTGGCCAGGCAATTCGCCAATCACACCATCGAGCGGGCCTACAACGCCGTGGTTTGGGGCGCGCCCCGCGCGAGCGAAGGCGTGATCGAAGGCCAGATCGGACGCAGCCCGTTCGATCGCAAGCGGATGGCGGTCCTGCGCGGCGGCGGCAAGCTGG
>JAFKFF010000206.1 GCA_017307315.1 Alphaproteobacteria bacterium | reverse complement strand
GGCTTCGCTGCCGTGGATTGGATTTTCTTGGTGAATGGCGCGAGCCTGGAGAACCTTCTCCCGAAGAGAGCGGCGAAGCTCAATCCTCGTCCTGGAAAATCTCGCGCACGCCCAAGGGGCCCTCGATGCCGGTGAAGGCGCGGCAGCCTTCGATGAAGGTCTCCGAGGTGCCGCGGCAATCCATCGGATTGCTGATCTTGTGCGCCGAGGCCCAGGCATAGCCCTGCTGATGGCTTGTGCAGTCGCTGCCGCAGGCATAACCGTGAAAGAGGAACGGCCCCGGCGGCGCGGTGTGATTGGGCAAGGGGCGCGGGCTCCCCGGGCGCGCCGCCTTGGGCGCGGGCCTGGCGGCCTGCGCGGCAACGTCGGTGGCCGGTGCGGCGGCCAGCGCCAGAACGGAAAACAGGATGGCCGTTTGTCTCAAGCCCATGCTCATTCGATCCCGATCATGTGCGGAAAGCTGGGGTCGAATTGCTTGCCGCCGAACGGCCCCACCACGCCCGCGAAAGCGCGGCAGCCGTCGATGAAGGTTTCCGAAATGCCGCGGCAGTCGGCGGGATTGTGGATCTCATGGGCCGAGGCCCAGGCATAGCCCTCCTGAAGCTGGCTGCATTCCAGCATGCAGGCATAGCCATGGCACAGAAGCGGCCCGGAGGAACGCCGGCTCTTGGCCGTCTGCGTCAGCGGCTTGGCGCCGGCGGGCTGGGCGGCGGCGGGTTTCGTGGCCTGAGGCCTTGCCTGTAGGGCCGAAGCCGGAGAAGCCAGGACCAACGTCAGAAGGACCGGCACAAGCGCGTTCCGGGTCCTGGCCATGCGTCATGCTCCCGCGAAAAGCAACGCGGGTATTTTGCGGCCTGGAGTCGGGGAGTGTCTAGGGCCGATGCGGGCGAAACCCTATTCCGGCGCCACCGTCACCTTGATGCCGTCGGTGGCTTCGCTGCAGATGATCTGGCAGGAGAGGCGCGAATTCGGCTCGACCGCCAGCGCCATGTCCAGCATGTCGATCTCGGACTCCGACGGGGCGGGCAGCTTCTCGAACCAGCCGTCATTCACATAGACATGGCAGGTGGCGCAGGCGCAGGCCCCGCCGCATTCCGCCGCGATGTCCAATCCGCCGTCGCGCAAAATCTCCATCACGCTCCAGCCGTCGCGGCCTTCCAGCGTGTGTTCCTTGCCCTGGCGGTCGATGGCGACGATCTTCAAGAGACACCCAATTTCTTCTGCAGGTTGGACGAGGAGGTCGTGTACTGGAAGCGCAGCTTCTCGTTCGGCCTGGCGATGTGGAACGCGGCCTGCGCCATCAGCGCGGCCTCATGGAAGCCGGACAATATCAATTTCAGCTTGCCGGTATAGGTGTTGATGTCGCCGATGGCGAAGATTCCCGGCGTCTGGCTTTCGAAGCGCGCCGTGTCCACCGGAATCAGGTTTTCGTGCAGGTTGATGCCGAATTCGGCGATGGGGCCGAGCTTGATGGTGAGCCCGAAGAAAGGCAGGAACACATCGGTCTCGTGATGCCATTCGCTCTTGTCGGCGCCGGCCAAGGTCACGCCCGAGAGCTTGCCGGGCTCGCCGTGCAGCGCTTTCACGCTGGCGACGTGGAATTTGACTTTGCCTTCCGCTTCCAGTTCGCGCATCTGGTTGACGCTGTGCTGCGCGGCGCGGAAGCCGTCGCGGTGATGGACGAGGGTCAGCGACTTGGCCAAGGGCGCCAGGTTGATGGTCCAGTCCAGCGCGGAATCGCCGCCGCCCGCGATCAGGACATTCTTGCCGCGGAAGGTCTCCATCTTGCGCAC
>JAFKFF010000205.1 GCA_017307315.1 Alphaproteobacteria bacterium | reverse complement strand
TCGCCGCCATAGAGCGACCAGTTCCGTCCGCCTGGACGGGCATTGTATTCCAGCAGCTGCACCTTGTAGCCGGCCTTGCGCATCTCATAGGCCGCGGTCATGCCGGCAAGACCGGCGCCCAGGATCAGCACCGAAGCGCCCTTGGGCGCATTGGAAAGCTTGATCGGCCCGTTGAAGTCGGACGCGCCGGTGTATCCCATCGCCACCATCGTGTCGTACATCAAGGCGCCGCCACCGGTGGCGCCGATGAATTTGAGCAGCGAACGGCGGCTGACGGGTGGCTTGTCGGTTTTCGGCACGGATATTTCCCCCTTTTGACGCGGCTTTCTGACGGCCTTGCGCGCGCCTCTCCTACAACGCGTCGCCGCCATGGAGAAGAGCCCAGGCGCGGAGCACCATCCAGATCTCGCCCAGGATCGGCGCGACGAACGCCAGAAGCAACGCCGCCATCAGAAGATTAAAAACGCGCAACGCAAGCGGCGCGCGCAGCCAGCGGCCGATCGCGGCGCCGAACGACGGCCAGGTCAGGCTCGAGGAAAACGCCACCCGGAGATTCATCGCGGCGAGGATCGCGACCTGCAAGTAAAGATGCGCGTCAGCCCAGGTCCCAGAACGGCCCGGTAAGCCCGTGGCGGCGGAACAGCGCCTGCGCTTCGGCCGAAGAGCGCTTGCGCCAAGGCGCATCGAGATAGGCGCCGTACCAGTCGCGCGCAAAGCCCCAGAGCTGCGGCAGGGACAGAACCGCCCCCTTGGGCATGGCATGGCGCACGCACCAGGCATCCGCATCCCGTTCCGACCGGAAAGGCTGGAACGATGCGCAAGCGGAAATCACATTGTCCCACCAGCGCGCCGCGGGCGTCGAGAGATGGAAAATGCCGCCGCTGTCGATCAATTCGCCACCGGCGACGCGAAACACCACCGGCTCGGCCTCGCCGCCATAGCGGGTATGGATGTGCGCATCGCATCCCATCGCGGCGGCGATGCCCAAGGCACAGTAGAGACAGTTCGCCCAATAGCCGCCGCGCGCGGCCTCGACCCAGCAGGACCCGGCCGAAAGCGCGAAAGGATGCACCACCCAGGGACGGCAGGTGCCGGGATGAAGCAGCAATGCGTGCGCATCGGCCAGCCTGTGCAGGGCGCCTTCGATCTCCGGAACCGGTCGCGAAAGCTCCGCCGCCAATTCCGCGAGCGCCGGCGCATGGCCCAGGCGCGCGATCGCGCGCGTCAGGGCCTCGCGCACCGCTTCGTCTTCCTTATCCAACAAGGGAGCGGTCATCAGGCCTTGGGGAGGGCTTTGAGCAAGGTCTCGATATCGCCCATGTCGTTATAGACCGAAGGCGAGATGCGCATGCGGTTTTCGCCCAAGGTCACCTTGATGTTCGCGGCATCCAGGACCGGACCCAGCTTTTTCGCGGCATCGCGATAGGCGAAAGTGATGGTGGGGCCGTCATTTTCCGGCGCCGTCATGGGCGCGAAACCGCGGCGCGGCAGTTCCTCGCGCAGGCGCGCCATCAAGGGCTTTCTGTGCGCCACGATCCGCTCGACCCCGATGCCCTGCACGATGTCGATGGACTTGACCAGCATGGCCAAGCTCACCCAGGCGGGCGTGCTGACTTCGAAGCGGCCCGCCACCGTTTCCTTCATGCTCCAATCGCCGAGCGCCGGGCCCGGCGGATCGAAGGGATAGGCATGGCTGCTGTTGCTGGCGAGCGAGCGCCAGCCGACCATGGTCTGCTTCAATTCCTTCAGGCGGTCCGGCCGCACATAGAGAAAGGCGGTGCCGAATTCGCCCAT
>JAFKFF010000386.1 GCA_017307315.1 Alphaproteobacteria bacterium | reverse complement strand
GCAATGTCAGAACGGACAGCGCGAATTTGTTCATGAGGATCCTCCCCAAGCCATTGTCGGGGCGGCCCACGGCAATGTCCAGATCAGGCGAGAAGCGGATCGAGCTTGCCGTCCCGCTCCAGCGCGTAAAGCTCATCGCACCCCCCCACATGGGTGTCGCCGATGAATATCTGCGGAACCGTGCGGGCGCCGTGGGATTTGGCCAGCATCTCCTCCCGGGCCTTGGCGTCCATCATCACGTCCACCTCGTCGAAGGAAACACCCTTCCTGCCCAAGAGTGATTTGGCGCGGATGCAATAAGGGCAGATCGGGGTGGTGTAGATGGTGACGGGTTTCATGGCAGCAAGGCTAGAACGCAGCCCTTTCCAAATGCTCACCGGCAACGTGCCGTGATTCCGCCCCCCGACTGTACCAAATCTATATGGGCCCTTCCGAAGCTTTCACAACACGGGCCAGCGCCAGGATTTCGACTTTTGCCGCCCCGGCCAGCTTCAGCGCCCGGGCGCAGGCTTCCGCCGTCGCGCCCGTGGTGAGGACATCGTCGATGAGGAGAATGGAACGCCCCCTCACACGTTCCGGATCGCGGACCCGGAATGCGCCCGACACATTGCGTCGCCGGCCGGCCGCGGAAGTCATTTCGCCCTGGCTTTTGGTATGCCGGCTGCGCTCCAGGACCGCGACCGCCAGGGGCTTGGCCTTGATCCGCGCCAGGAGACGGGCCAGTTCCGCTGCCTGGTTGTAGCGCCTCTGCCACAGCTTCAACCGGTGCAGGGGAACCGGAACCAGCAGATCGGCGGCCGCCAGCAACGGCCGGCCGGCGCGCTCCAGCCAGCGGGCAAATCCCGGTGCCAGGTCCAGGCGGTCGGCATGCTTCAGCGCCAGGATCGGCCCGCGGCTGTGTTCGTCATAGGCGAAGATCGCGCGGGCACGGTCATAGGCGGGCGGCCGTGCCAGGCAACCGGCGCAGCGCGTGCCTTCACCGGGATCGACATCGAACGGCATGCCGCAGCAATCGCACATCGGTCCGTCGAGAAAGGCGATGCGGTTCCAGCAAGTGGGACAAAAGCCCTGCCCGATGCCCAAGGGTTCGCGGCAGGACATGCAGAGCGGCGGAAAAAGAAGATCCGCGAACCGGCTTTTCCAAAGTCCCTTCATTCTCTCTATTGTAGCGCGATGCACACCGCCCGCCCCACTCTTTTCGACTTTCGCGCCGCCCGTGCCGCGCGCGCGCGGGCCGAGCGGCTCGCCGGCGACCGCTTTCTCGACCAGGCGGCGCTGGAAGGCCTGACGGACCGGCTGGCGGCAGTAACGCGGAGCTTCGACCGGGGCTTGTGGATCGGAGACCGCCTGCCCCCGGCGATGGCGTCTTTTGCGAAGGATTGGCGGATCGCCGATTTCGACCGGGACGAAAGCTTGGACGCGGGCCAAGGCCCTTTCGACCTGGCGGTCAGCCTTTATTCGCTGCAGGCGATCAATGACCTTCCCGGTGCCCTGGTCCAGATCCGCCGGGTCCTGAAGCCAGATGGTCTTTTCCTGGCCGCGCTGTTCGGCGGCGCCACCTTGCACGAATTGCGGGAAAGCTTTGCCTTTGCCGAAAGCGAGATCAGCGGCGGCCTCAGCCCGCGTGTTTCGCCCTTCGCCGACGTGCGCGACATGGGCGGGCTGCTGCAGCGGGCGGGCTTCGCCCTGCCGGTGGCGGATGTGGAACGCCTGCGCGTGCGCTATCGAGATTTTTTCTCCCTGGTGCGCGACCTGAGGATCCATGGCCAGGGCAATGTTCTGGCCGCAAGACGGCGCAGCTTCC
>JAFKFF010000113.1:5081-21083 GCA_017307315.1 Alphaproteobacteria bacterium | reverse complement strand
TCGATGAATTTGTGCGGCAGAAAGGCGTGCAGCAACGTCTCGACCGACGGATTGGGGGAGGAGGAATCCAAGAGGTTGATGCGCTGGAAATTGACCATGTCCTCGTCCGACAGGGTTTCGAGCTTGCGCAGCTTGCGCAAAGGCTCCAGCCGTACCGCCGGCAGGCCCTGCGGCTCGATCGCGCCCATGTCCCAGCCCGAGCCCTTGATGCAGATCACCTCGACATCTTCGCCCAGCCGGTCCTTCACCACCGTCTTGACGGAGGTGTTGCCGCCGCCATGCAGCACCAGGCGCGGATCGCTGCCCAGAAGACGCGTGGTGTAGGTGCGCACCGCCAGGTCCGCGTTCACGCCCTTGGGCGCATAGCGGGTGACGAATTCCCGGGCTTCGGTTTCAGACCAGCGCGATTGCATGAGGCACCTTTATGTCTTGGGATAAAGGCCAGCCAGACCTTCCGCCGTCGCGGCGCAGACGCCGCGTTCGGTGATGAGGCCGGTGACCAGCCGGGCGGGCGTGACGTCGAAACCGGGATTGGCGGCCGAAGCGCCGGGCGCGGCGATCTCCACCGTCGCGACCGAGCCATCTGGTAAGCGGCCGGTCATTTTCAGCACTTCATCCTGGCCGCGTTCTTCGATGGGAATGTCGCGGCCGTCCCGCAACGTCCAATCGATGGTGGAACTGGGCAGCGCCACATAGAAAGGCACATTGTTGTCCTTGGCCGCCAGCGCCTTCAGATAGGTGCCGATCTTGTTGGCGACATCGCCATTGGCGGTGACGCGGTCGGTGCCCACGATCACCAGATCGACCTGGCCCGCCTGCATATAGTGGCCGCCGGCATTGTCTGCCAGCACCGTGTTCTTCACGCCATGGCCGCCCAACTCGAAAGCGGTCAGCGAGGCGCCCTGCCCGCGCGGCCGGGTTTCATCCACCCAGACATGCAGCTTCACGCCCGCATCGTGCGCCAGATAGATCGGCGCCAGCGCGGTGCCGTAATCCACCGTCGCCAGCCAGCCGGCGTTGCAATGAGTGAGGATGTTGACGGTCTTGCCCGGCTTCTTCGCCGCGATGTCGCGGATGATCTTCAGGCCATGCTCGCCGATGGCCATCGACATGGCGACATCTTCGTCGGCGATGGCGCCGGCTTCCGCCCAGGCCAGCCTGGCGCGCTGATCGCGCGGCTGATTCAGCAGCGCATCGCGCATCCGCCCCAGCGCCCAGCGCAGGTTGATGGCGGTGGGCCGGGTTTCAGCCAGCCTGTCATGGATGCGATGGAGGTTGTCGTCGGACGGATCGGCCCGCATCGCCACCGCCAGGCCGTAAGCGCCTACCGCGCCGATCAGGGGCGCGCCCCGCGTCTGCATGGTGGAGATGGCATGCGCGGCATCGTCCGCGGTGCGCAAGGTGAGCGTGACGAATTCGTGCGGCAGCCTGGTCTGGTCGATGATGCCGAAGCCATCCTCGCCGATGGGCCAGACCGAGCGGTAATGTTGACCGTTGATTTTCATTTTGGCTTCGCCGCCGTCGCCTTCATGGAAGGATGTTCGCAGAATTGCGCATACCAGCCGGCTAATCTGGGGCGGGAGCCACGCCAATCAAGCTCCGGCTGGCGGAAATCGACATAACCCAGCGCGCAGGCAACGGCGACTTCGCCGATCAGGGGCGGATCGCGGAATTCGGTGTGTTCCAGCGCATCCATTCCCGCCAACATCGCCGCCATCTGGCGAGTACGGTATTTGGCGGGCGGCGGCTCCTCGCGCCCCAAGATGGAATAGACCACCGACGCCTCGCCGACGCCGTCGCCCAGCGCCTGGAGCGTCAGCGCCTTCCAGCGCATCGCGCCTGCCGGAAAGAATTTCCCGCCGCCCACATTGTCGAGATATTCGCAGATCACCCGGCTGTCGATCATTGCGGTTCCATCGTCCAGAACCAGGGCAGGAATCTTGCCCAGCGGATTGACCTTGCGAAATCCTTCGTCGCTGAGGGGAAGAATTTCGATTTGTTCCAGCTTCAGGCCCAGGGCGTGGGCGATGAAACAGGCCTTGCGGGCGAAAGGCGAAAGCGGGTTGCCGTAAAGTCTCAACATTTTTTTCCTGTCGCAATGCCGGACGGCAAACCGGCGTCCACTTTGCCTGGCATTGCTCCTATCCCTGTCGCAATGCCGGACGGCAAACCGCTACACACTTTGCCTGGCATTGCTCCTATCCCTGTCGCAATGCCGGACGGCAAACCGCTACACACTTTGCCTGGCATTGCTCCTAGTGACCCTCAAAAGAAACCAGCGTGTTCACCGGCTTGCCCAAGGCGCGCAGCTTGTCTGCACCGCCCAATTCCGGCAGATCGATCACGAAGGAACAACCGATCACTTCGGCGCCCGCCCGTTCCATCAGGCGGATGCCCGCGCTGGCGGTGCCGCCGGTGGCGATCAGGTCGTCGACCAGAAGAACATGATCGCCCTTCTGGAAGGCGTCGATATGAACTTCCACTCGGTCCTGGCCATATTCCAGGGCATAGCTTTCTCCGATCACGGTGTAGGGCAGCTTGCCCTTCTTGCGGATGGGAACGAAGCCGCAGGACAGCTGGTGCGCCACAGCGCCGCCGAGAATAAAGCCGCGCGCTTCCAGCGCCGCCACCTTGTCCACGCGAATGCCGGCGTAAGGTTGCACCAGCTCGTCCACCGCGCGGCGGAAGGCGCGCGCGTTGCCCAGAAGCGTGGTGATGTCGCGGAACATGATGCCCGGCTGGGGATAATCGGGAATGGTGCGAATGACCTCGCGGAAATCCATGGCGTCAACCTTTCTTCAGGATGCGGCCCGCCACGGCGTCGAGCTTGGCGACAAGGGCGGGATCGCGCCGTTCGGGCGCCGTCACCACGGCGGTATCCAATGTGGTTTCCACGCCCAGCGGACAGGGCTGGCGCGCCGGCCCCAGCTTGGGCGCCACCGCCATGATCAGGCGGCGGGCATTCTCGGCATTCTGGTGCATGACCTTCAGCACCGCGTCCACCGTCACATGCTCATGGGTTTCGTGCCAGCAATCATAGTCGGTCACCATCGCCACGATGGCGTAGGGCAGCTCGGCCTCGCGGGCGAGCTTGGCTTCCGGCATCGCGGTCATGCCGATCACGCTGCAATCCCAGGAGCGGTAGAGAAAGCTTTCCGCCCGGGTGGAGAATTGCGGCCCTTCCATGCAGATATAGGTGCCGCCTTCGGAATGATCGATGCGCTCTTCCCGCGCCGCCAGGGTCAGCGCCCCCGACAGGCGCGGACAGACCGGGTGCGCCATCGAGACATGAGCGACGAAGCCGGGGCCGAAGAAACTCTTCTCGCGCGCGAAGGTGCGGTCGATGAACTGGTCCGCCATCACGAAAGTGCCGGGCGGCAGTTCCGCGCGGAGCGAGCCGCAAGCCGAGACCGAGATCACGTCGGTAACGCCGATGCGCTTCAGGGCGTCGATATTGGCGCGGTAATTGATGCTGGTGGGGGTCTGGATGTGGCCGCGGCCATGGCGCGGCAAAAACACCATATCGACGCCATGGAAGGTGCCGGTGAGAAGCTGGTCCGAAGGCTCGCCCCACGGGCTTTTCACGCTCTGCCAGCGGGCATTTTCCAGGCCGGGGATCTCATAGACCCCCGATCCGCCGATCACTCCAAGCACGGTCCGAGACATATAAAACGGCGCTCCCGCTCTCGCGTACGCGCAGCAAAAAGGGCGCCCCGCTAGGAAAGGCGCCCTTTTATCAGTAAGGAGCGGTTTGCCAAAGGCAAACAGTTCATAGCGTCCGCGTATGAACGGTCCAGTGGACCGTTTTGAGCGACGAACGCCCTGAGCGTAAGCGAAGGGCCAGAAACGTCACAGAATAGTCGTACAACCATCCCACGGTAGCCGCGGCCGCTCGCCCAAGCTCGCGGCGTTCGCCGCTTTCGCAGGTCCACTGGACCTGCTCACAAGACGCGGCTCACTAGTGCTGGTCGGCCCAGACCTTGCGATAGGCGGCAAACAGAACGCCCGAAAGCGCCACCAGGAAGATCAGAACGCCGAAGCCCATGCGCTTGCGCTCTTCCATCTTGGGATCGGAAGCCCAGGCCAGGAAGGTGGCGACGTCATGCGCTTCCTGGGCGATGGTGGCCTTGGTGCCGTCGGAATAGGTCACGGCATTGTCCACCAGCGGCGGCGGCATGGCGATATTCCAGCCCTCGAAATAGGGATTGAAATACTTGCCTTCCGTCACCTTGAAGCCGGCCGGGGTTTTTTCATGGAAGCCGGTGAGGATGGAATAGACATAGTCGGCGCCGCCGGCCCTGGCCTTCACCACCATCGACAGGTCGGGGGGCAGCGAGCCGCTATTGTTGGCGCGCGCCGCTTCCTCGTTCGGATAGGGCGAGGGGAATTTGTCGGCCAGGATTCCGGGGCGGGTCAGGCGCACGCCCTTGTCGTCGAACAACTCGCCCTTGTCGTTGGGATCGGCCGGGATCTTGTAGCCCGCCGCGATCGCCTTGGCCTGGGCCTCGGTGAAGCCGGGTCCGCCTTCCTCGTTCAGATTGTGGAAGGCGACATGGTTGAGGCCATGACAGGCGGCGCAGACTTCCTTGTAGACCTGGAAGCCGCGCTGCAGGGCGGCGCGATCGTAGGTGCCGAACGGCCCCTCGAACGCGAATTCGCCGCTCTTGGGATGCAGGCGCGTGGTGTTGACCGCCGCGTCCTGGGCCATCGCCGGCAGGGCCAGCGCCGTCAACCCCGCCGCCAAGGTGAAACGAAGTGCGAAGCGCATGGTGTATCTCACTCGGCAGCGGCCGCGGCGGAGTCGCCGAGCACGGATTGGGCGATGGAAGCGGGCAGCTTCTTCGGCGTCTCGATCAGGCCGATGATCGGCATCAGGATCCAGAAGAAGACGAAATAGTAGAGCGTCGCCAGGCGCGCCACCCACAGGAGCGGAATTCCCGCCACCGCCGCATCGACGCTCTGGGCGCCGCAATAGCCCAGGAGCACGCAGGCCACCGCGAACGCCCAGAAGAATTGCTTCATCAGGGGCCGGAAGCGGCAGGAGCGGACCCGGCTGGTGTCGAGCCAGGGCAGGAAGAACAGGGTGACGATGGCGCCGCCCATCACGATCACGCCCATCAGCTTGTTCGGGATGGAGCGCAGCATCGCGTAGAAGGGCAACAGATACCATTCCGGCACGATATCCGGCGGGGTCACCAGGGGATTGGCCTGCTCGTAATTGTCCGGATTGCCGAAGAAGTCCGGCGCGTAGAAGACGAAGAAGGCGAAGAACAGCACGAACAGGCAGAGATAGAAGGCGTCCTTCACCGTGTAATAGGGGTGGAAGGGCACGGTGTCCTGCGGGCTCTTCACGTCGATGCCCAGCTGGTTGTTGTTGCCCGGAACATGCAGCGCCCAGATTTGCAGCCCGACCACGCCGGCGATGATGAAGGGCAGGAGATAGTGCAGCGAGAAGAAGCGATTGAGGGTCGCATCGCCCACCGCGAAATCACCCCACAGCCAGGTGGCGATGTGGCTGCCCACCACCGGAATGGCGCTGAACAGGTTGGTGATGACGGTGGCGCCCCAGAAGGACATCTGGCCCCAGGGCAGCACATAGCCGAAGAAGGCCGTCGCCATCATCAGAAGATAGATCAGGACGCCGATGATCCAGATCAGTTCGCGCGGGGCCTTGTACGAGCCGTAATAGAGGCCGCGGAACATGTGGATGTAGACGGCGAGGAAGAACATCGAGGCGCCGTTGGCGTGGATGAAGCGGATCAGCCAGCCGTAATTGACGTCGCGCATGATGGCTTCGACCGAGTCGAAGGCCAGGCCCGCATTGGAGACGTAATGCATGGCCAGGACGATGCCGGTGATGATCTGGACGCCGAGGCAGAAAGTCAGGATGCCGCCGAAGGTGTACCAGATGTTCAGATTCCGCGGCGTCGGGAAGGTGCGCATGGTGTCATGCATGAGACGCGGCAGCGGCAGGCGCTGGTCAATCCACTTCTCGAGACCGGACTGGGGATTATAGGTCGATGGACCGGACATTCTTTATGCTCCTCAACCGACCTTGACGCGGGTGTCTGAAAGGAAAGCGTAGGGCGGGACCGCCAGATTTTCCGGCGCCGGCCCTTTGCGGATGCGGCCCGCGGTATCGTACTCCGAGCCGTGGCAGTGGCAGAGCCAGCCGCCATATTCTCCTTCGAACCCGGTGGGTGTGCAGCCCAGATGGGTGCAGACGCCGATCAGGACCAGCCATTCCGGCTTGATCACGCGATCTGCGTCGGTGGCCGGGGCGCTGTCGGGCTTGTTGGCGTTGCGCGCCAGGGGATCGGGAAGGCTCGCCACATCGACCTTCTTGGCCGCATCGATTTCGGCCGGGGTGCGGCGGCGGACGAAAAGCGGATGGCCGCGCCACTTCACCACGATCTGCTGGCCGACCGCGACTGGAGCCAGGTCCACTTCCACCGTGGAAAGCGCCAGGGCGGCGGCGGAGGGATTCATCTGATCGACGAAGGGCCAGGCCGCGGCGGCGGCGCCCACGGCCGCCATGGCGCCCGAGGCCACATAAAGAAAGTCTCGGCGTGTTCCGTCCATTGTCGTTGCTGTCACCGGGATCACCTTCTTTAAAAACGGCCAGAGACTGGCGTAAGGAAAACTGTGGCGGCGGAAATGCAAGCCCCGGGCGACGAAATAGCCCGAAATGCGTCCGCTGGCGCGGTAAAATAGTGGCTCGAATTTCGAGGGTCTTGCGGCACGATGCCGCAGAAAATGCCTTATCCGCCCGTATCTTGGGCGCAAAGCAGGAACAGGTCTTTTGCGTCTGGCGCTCTACCAGCCTGACATTCCACAGAATGCCGGTTCGCTGATGCGGCTTTGCGCCTGTCTGGGCGTGGCCATGGACATCATCGAGCCCTGTGGATTTCTCCTCACCGACCGCAATTTTCGCCGGGCGGGGATGGATTATCGGGGGGAAACCGACCTCACCCGGCACCAATCCTGGGAAAGCTTCCGCGCCGGGGCGCCGGGGCGGCTGCTGCTCCTGACCACCCAAGCGGCCCGGCCCTATGCCGGTTTCGGGTTCCTGGCGTCCGACACGCTGATTCTGGGGCGGGAAAGCGCGGGGGTACCCGATATGGTCCATCAGGCCGCGCATGAACGCTTGCTGATTCCCATGCGGCCGGGCATGCGGTCGATCAATGTCGCCCAGGCCGCGGCCATGGTCTTGGGCGAAGCCTTGCGCCAGACTGGCGCTTTCCCGGGGGACCACACCTGATGCATCTCACGCTTTTCGACCAAGGCGGCCTGTTCGCCCTGGCCCAGGTTTTGATGATCGACGTGGTGCTGGCGGGCGACAATGCCGTGGTGATCGGCCTGGCCGCCGCCCGGGTGCCGCTGGAGATGCGGCGCAAGGTGATTCTGTTCGGCCTGGCCGCGGCGGTGCTGCTGCGGGTGGCGATGGCCTTCGTCGCCGTGCAGCTGATGCAGGTCATCGGCCTGACCCTGGCGGGCGGCATCCTGCTTCTGTGGGTGAGCTGGCGCTTCTGGCGCGACATTTCGGCGGGCCACGCCAAGGAGCATGCGGAGATCGACGCCAACGCCTCGCTGCGCCGCGCCATCATCCAGATCACGCTCGCCGACGTCTCGATGTCGCTGGACAATGTCCTGGCCGTGGCGGGCGCGGCCCGCGACCATCTCGACGTACTGGTGATCGGGCTTTTGATGTCGGTGGCGCTGATGGGCGCCGCCGCCAACCTGATCGCGCGCCTGCTCGAGCGCTATCGCTGGATCAGCTATCTGGGCTTGGCCATCGTGGTCTATGTCGCGCTCAGCATGATCTGGTCGGGCAGCGAGGATGTGCTGAAGGCGATGGGTTAGGGCATCTGCCTGGCGCGACACTCCTCCTCCAGCCGTTCGCTCAAGCTCAGGGTGAAGTTGAGATAAAATCCGCATGCTGAGCCTGTCGAAGCATGAGGACGGTTAGCGAATGCGCAGCAGCACCGCCGTGGCATCGTCGCTTTTCTTGAAACGGGCATAGGTCTCGCCAGCCGGATCGGCGTCTTCCGTGGCGCGCAGGATCTTGCCCAGCGCCGCCAAGCCGTCCTGCCGCGCCGCGTCCAGCAGCGATTTCGGATCGTAGAGACCGTAATCACCCACCAGGGCGAGAAAACCGTCGCTGGCGAGCAGGATGCAATCGCCTTCTTTCGCCGCCATCTCCTGGCGCGCGACATGCGCGGCGGCCCGCGGGTCGGGCGAGAACAACCAGTTGCGCCCCGAATTGATGCGGTTGCGGGCCGCACGGAGCAAGGGCTCGATCTCGGGCCGGTTCACGCCGGCGGCGGACGACAGGTTTAGCGCCTTGGCCATCTTTTTCGCCCGCGCCGCTTCTTCGCGCCGTTTCTGCAGGCTTTCGCCGACGACGGTGACGTCATCGCCGCTTTGAACGATCGCGGCGCAATCGCCGAACCAAAAGAATTTTAGCCCCCTCCGGTCTTGATCAAGGCTTACCAGCATCAGAGAGGCGCAAGGCGTCTGCCATTTCTCGCGGATGGGCTGGCGCGACAGGCCGATGAAGCTCCTCGCCGCATCTTCCAGCGCATGCTCCAGCGCCTTGTCCGGCGCATCGCCCTCTTTCAGATGCGCCGCCAGGCGCCTGGCGCCGAATTGCGCGATCCAGGCCGCGTCGCTCGGCCCCGGCAACAAGGAGGGTCCCAAAGGCGTCGCGCCATCCAGCACCAGCGCGGCATGGTCAAGATGCGCGAAGGAATCCTCATTGGGCTTGGCGGCGTCGCCCGGCAGCGACAGCGCTTCCAGCAATTCCAGCGTCATGCCTCGATCACGCTTTTCAGTTTTTCCAGAAGCTGCGCTTCGTCGGGCAGGAAATCTTCGTCCAGCCACCAGGCTTCCACCGCGGCCAGCACCCGTCCCACCTCCGGCCCCTCTTTCGCGCCGGCCGCCATCGCTTCGCGGCCGGTCAAGGGAAAGCGCGGACGCTCCCACCCATCGGCGATGGACAGTAGCATGCGCCATTGGATCGCGGCCGCGCCACGGACGCAGGCGGCCCAGCTCAACAGGACGCGATCGCGGAAGCGCGGCACGCCGATGCGATAGAGCAGCCGGCGCACATCGGCGGCCGACAGATGCGCCGCGATTTTTTCTTCCGGCCTGGTCAGGCCTTCCAGCCGCGCCCGCTCGGCGCCCGACAGCTTCAGCCTTTCGCCCACCGCCGCCCCGACCGCGGCATCGTCCGGCAAAAGCGCGGCAAGGCGCAGGACCGCATCGGGTGGAAAGTCGTTCTCCGCGTCCAGCAGCACCAGATTTTCCAGCCGCGGCAGCTGCAGCGCGTAAGGTAACAGTTCCGGCAGCACGCCCGAGGCCGCCATCATCCGGAGCGACAGCACCGGATTGGTGCATTCCAGCAGCCGCAGCATTTCCTTGGCGACGCGTTCGCCCGAGAGACGGGCGAGGCCTTCCTTTCCGGCGGCGGCGGCATGCAGGGCCTCGCTGTCCATCTCGCCCTTGCCGTACCAGGCATGGAAGCGGAACAGGCGCAGGATGCGCAGATAATCCTCGCGGATGCGGGTCGCAGCATCGCCCACGAAACGCACCCGTCCGGCGATCAGGTCTTCCACGCCGCCGTGATAGTCGAAGATTTCGCCGTTCGCGCCGGCATAAAGCGCGTTCATGGTGAAATCGCGCCGCGCCGCATCTTCCCGCCAATCGTCGGTATAGGCGACCACGGCATGACGGCCGTCGGTCTCGACATCGCTCCTCAGGCTTGTCACTTCGAAAGGCCGGCCATGGACGATGGCGGTGACGGTGCCGTGCGCCAATCCCGTCGGCACCGCCTTGATCTCGGCCTTTTCCAGCCGCGCCAAGGTTTCCTCCGGCGGCATCGGCACGGCGACATCGATGTCGCGCACCGGCCAGCCGGCCAGCGCATTGCGCACCGCTCCGCCCACGAAGCGGCCCTCGCCCAGAACCGCCATCAGCTTGCGCGTTTCCGGCGCCACCATCCAGGCTTGCTTCGAAGGATCGATCCGCATTGCGCTTCTATAGCATCCGTGCGTTGAGCCGGGCCGCGAAATCCACCAGGATCGCCGCCGTGGCACCCCAGATGGTGCGGCCCTGCGGCGTGAAGACATAGAAGCTGCGTTCGCGCCCGCCCCACAGCCGCGTTTCCAGCCGCCGGTTGGCGGGATCGAGAAAGAAGGCCAACGGCGCCTCGAAAGCTTCGGCCACTTCGTCGGGATTGGGCGCGAGGGTGAAGCCGCCGGACAGAACCCCCACCACCGGCGAAATGTCGTAACCGGTGCCGGTGCGGTAGCGCGGCAGATAGCCGGCGATTCTGACGAAGGCCGGATCGATTCCGGTTTCCTCCCGGGTTTCGCGCAAGGCGGTTTCGACCGGCGACAGGTCGGTCGCATCGGCGCGCCCGCCGGGAAAGCTCACCTGGCCGCTGTGGCGCGCCAATGTTTCGGTCCGCTGGGTGAAAAGGATGCTGGGCTCGTCCCGCATCACGATGGGCAAAAGCACCGCCGCGCCGACCGCTTCGCTCTGGTGCGGGGGCCGCAATTCCGGATGCAGGTCGTAATCGTCATGGCCGATCTCCCGCGACGGCGCGTCCAGCAGGACGGCGCGCAACGCCGCCAGGGGATCGCTTCGAAGCCGCGCCAGGATATCGCTCATGCGGCCGGGCCCAGGACGAAGAAGCGGCCGCCGCTCCATACCCCAAGCTCCCCGCTCCGCGTCACGGCACGCTCGATCAACTGGTAATAGACCGGGCGGGCCAGCCGGGCTTCCAGGCCCCGGCGCACATGCAGATAAGGAATGGGCGCGCCGCTCCTGGGATCGGGAGCAAAGCGCAAGCCATGACCCTCTCCCGCCGCCGCCACGTCGCCGACATTGGTGGTGAAACAAAGCGTTTGATCGCCGCCGTCTTGCCGAACCTCCATCGCGACCGCGACGAAAGGCGCATCCTCCACCGTCACGGACAATTTCTCCGCCGGCGTCACCAGCATGAAACCCTCGTCATCTTTGCGCAGCAGGGTCGCAAAAAGCCGCACCAACTGCGGCCGGCGAATGGGATCGCCTTGATGAAACCAGGTGCCGTCTCCACGCAAAAGGCGGGATTCCAATGCTCCACCGGCGGCAATCCGCCATGACGTTCGGCCGCGGCTTGGAAGGCGGCAAGCCCCCCATCGAAAGCGGGCCCGGCGAGAGGATCGATGGCCATGGAGCGATTTACGCCGCTTCCGTATTATAAGTGAAGTCCGGGCCGGCGGCTTTTCGATGTTGCCACGGCTGCACCAGGGTGCAGAATGTACTTTTCCCTGGCTGATGGCGGCGAGAAACAGGTGAACACCCGCATGATCCAAGACGCCGAAACCCTGAACGGAGAAGACGCGGCCGCCCGGCTGGACGCCGTCGCCGAGACTTTCGCGGCGGCGAAGAAGCGGCTGGGCCAGGTGATTTTCGGGCAGGGCGAAGTCATCGAGCAATCGCTGGTCACGCTTCTGGCCGGCGGGCACGGACTTCTGATCGGCGTGCCGGGCCTGGCCAAGACCAAGCTGGTGGAAACCCTGGCGGTGGTGCTGGGGCTGGACACCAGCCGTATCCAGTTCACCCCCGACCTGATGCCCACCGACATCACCGGGTCGGAAGTGATGGAGGAAAGCGCCTCGGGCAGCCGGCATTTCCGCTTCATCCAGGGCCCCGTCTTCACCCAGCTTCTGATGGCGGACGAAATCAACCGCGCCAGCCCCCGCACCCAGTCGGCGCTTCTGCAGGCGATGCAGGAAAAGCATGTCACGGTGGCGGGCGCGCGCTACGACCTGCCGCGCCTGTTCCATGTGCTGGCGACGCAGAATCCGCTGGAACAGGAAGGCACCTATGCCCTGCCCGAAGCGCAGCTCGACCGGTTCCTGCTGCAGATCGATGTCGGCTATCCCGACCTGGAATCCGAGCGCCGCATGCTGCTCGCCACCACCATGGGCGAAGAGAATCGCGCCAGCCGCGTCTGCGGGCCGGAAGATTTGATCGCGGCCCAGGCTCTGGTGCGCCGCATGCCGGTGGGCGAGAAGGTGATGGAGTCGATCCTGCGCCTGGTGCGCGCGGCGCGACCGGATTCGGATCATGACGAGACCCGCGGCCTGATCGCCTGGGGTCCGGGGCCGCGCGCCAGCCAGGCCTTCATGCTGGCGGCCCGCGCCCGCGCCCTTCTGGACGGCCGCTTCACGCCCTCCACCGACGATATCGTGGCCCTGGCCGGCCCGGTCCTGCGCCACCGTATGGCGCTCAGTTTCGCCGCCCGCGCCGAAGGCGCCACAACGGCGCAGGTCATCGAAAAGCTCTGCCGCGCATTGCTTTAGTTTTGTCGCGGTTCCGGACGGAGTTGCTTAGCGTCGGCGTCGTGGCAACCGCTGCACACTTTTCCCGGAACCACTTTAAAAGGATTTCTGATTGACCGGATTCTCGCCGCTCCAGCATGAGGCGGACGCGCTGGGCGCGGGCCTGCCGCCGCTGATGGTGGCTGCAGACCGGCTCGCCGCCTCCATCAGCCTGGGCGCGCACGGACGGCGCAAGGCCGGCATCGGCGAGAATTTCTGGCAGTTCCGCCGCTACGGTTCGGCGGATTCGGTGGGCCGCATCGACTGGCGGCAATCGGCCAAGTCGCAGCATCTCTTCGTGCGCGAGCGCGAATGGGAAGCCGCCCAGACCGTCTGGTTCTGGCGCGACAGCGATCCGGGCATGCAGTTCCGCTCCGGCGACATTTCCAAGCTCGACCGCGCCAACCTTCTCCTTTTGGCGCTGGCCGCGCTTCTGGTGCGCGGCGGCGAGCGGGTGGGCCTGATGGGCGCGTCGTTCCTTCCCGCCGCCTCGCGCTTCACCCTCTCGCGCATCGGCCATGCCTTGCTCGACAAGGCGATGCAGGAAAAAGAGCGCGCCAGAACCGCGCAACATTCCGGACCGCCGCCCACGCCGGTGGCGCGCGGCGCGCGCATCGTCTGGCTCTCCGACTTTCTGCAGCCCGATGTCGAAGAGCGCATGGCCGCCTTTGCCCGGCTGGGCGTGGTCGGCCATCTGGTGCGCATCGTCGATCCGGCGGAAGAGGATTTCCCCTATAGCGGCCGCGCCCGTTTCGAGGCGCCGCGCGGGCGTGACAGCGCGCTGTTCGGCCGCGCCGAGAGCGTGGGCCAGGAATATCGCGCCCGTTTCACCGCCCATGGCGAAAAAATCGCGCGCGCCGCCACCCGGCTGGGCTGGAGCATGACCGCGCAGCGCACCGATGACGCGCCGCAGGCGGCGCTGATCGCCGTGCACGCCGCCATCGGTCCGAGTTGAGACGGAGACCGGCGTGGCGAATCTCTTCTCCCTATTGAGTTTCGGCGCGCCCTGGATTCTGGCGGCGCTGGCGGCGCTGCCGGTGTTGTGGTGGCTCCTGAAAGTGACGCCGCCCCAGCCGCGCCGGATTTTCTTTCCGCCCATCCGCCTGCTGCTGGGCTTGAAGGACGAAGAGCAGACCCCGGCGCATACGCCCTGGTGGCTGCTTCTGCTGCGTCTGGTGGCGGCGGGATTGCTCATCCTGGCGCTGGCCGAACCGATGCTGGGACGCAATGTGAAGCTCCTGGGCGACGGGCCTCTGGTGCTGGTGGTCGACAATGGCTGGAGCGCCGCCAGGAATTGGAGCCAGCGCCAGACCCTGATCGCCGATCTGCTCCGCGCGGCCGGCGACCGGCCCGTCGCGATCGTGCCCACCGCCACACCGGGCCCGGTGACGCTTCTGGATGCGGGCGCGGCGGAAAAAAGCGCGCGCGAATTGAAGCCGATGTCCTGGCCGGGCGACCGCGCCGCGGTGGCGGCGCAAATCGCCCGCGCGCACCTGACCGGACAGCCGCAGATTTCCTGGCTCAGCGACGGGCTGGAGGATGGACAGGGCGCCACCTTGCGACGCGCGCTGGCGCGCGCAGGCTCCTTGCGCATCTTCGCGCCGGATCGCCCCGCGCTGGGCCTTCTGCCGCCGCGCCATGACGGCAACGGCTTTGCCGTCACCGCCATCCGCGCGAAAGAGGAAGGCCGCTTGCGCGTGCAGGTCGCAGCGCTGGGGTCCAAGGGCGAAACCTTGGGCGACGCGCCGCTGGAATTCAAGGCGGGCGAGACGCGCGGCCAGGCTCATATCACCTTGCCCCTGGAAGTGCGCAACCAGACCGCGCGGCTGGAAATTCGTGGCGAGGACAGCGCCGGCGCGGCGCAGCTTCTGGACACGAGTGGGGCGGAGCGGCGCGTCGGCCTGGTTTCGGCGGCGGCGACCGAGAACGAGCAGCCGCTGCTGTCGGACGTCTATTATCTGGAGCGCGCGCTCTCGCCTTTCGCGGATGTGGAGAAAGGCACGATCAGCGATCTGGTCGCCCGCCATGTCTCGGTGCTGTTCCTGGCGGATGTGGGCAAGATCAGCGGCAGCGATGTCGATGTGGTGAAGAAATTCCTCAAGGGCGGCGGCGTCCTGATCCGCTTCGCCGGCCCGCGCATGTCGAACGGAACCGACGATCTGGTGCCGGTGGGACTTCGCACCGGCGGCCGCTATCTGGGAAGCGCCATGGCGTGGAACAAGCCGCAGCATCTTGCGGATTTTCCCGCGACATCGCCGTTCAATGGCCTTGCCGTTCCCGCAGAAGTGACGGTGTCGCGCCAGATCCTGGCCGAACCCAGCGCCGAGCTGACCGAGCGAGCCTGGGCGCGGCTGACCGACGGCACGCCATTGGTGACCGCACGCCAGAGCGACGGCGGCTGGATCGTGCTGTTCCACATCACTGCCAGCCCGGCCTGGTCCTCGCTGCCGCTCTCGGGCCTCTATGTCGACATGCTGAAACGGCTTCTGGCCCTTTCCGCCGGCACGCCCGCCGCCGCGCTGGCGCGCCTGTCGAGCCTGGCGCCGATCAGCGTGATGGACGGATTCGGGCACATGCAGCCGCCGACGCCGGACATCGCCCCCATCGCGGCGCGGGATTTCGAGCGCATGACGGTTTCGGCCAAACATCCGCCCGGCCTTTACGGCGCCAAGGGCGTGGCCAGCGCGCTCAACGAACTGGGCGCGGCTGCGCGGCTGGAGCCGCTGTCTCTCGCCGGCATGCAAAGCTATGGCGAGGCCCGCACCATTGCGCTCGAGCCCTATCTGCTGGCGGCGGCGGCGCTGCTGCTCGTGCTGGACGCATTGCTGTCGCTCTGGCTGCGCGGCTATCTGCCGTCGCGCCTGGCGGGCGCCGCCGCGCTCGTTGCCTTGTGCGTCGTCGCCGCCCCGCGCGCCCAGGCCGACGAAGCCACCGACGCCAAGGCGGCGCTGGACACGAGACTCGCCTATGTCGTCACCGGCCTTTCCGATGTCGATCAGGTAAGCAAGGCGGGGCTGACGGGACTTGGCCTGGTGCTGCGGGCACGCACCTCCTACGAGCCGCAGGATCCCATCGGCGTCGACCTCCTGCGCGACGATCTTTCCTTCTATCCCCTGCTCTACTGGCCGATGGATCCGCGCGAGAAGAATCTCCCGCCGCAAGTGATCTCCAAGCTCAACGATTACATGCGGCTGGGCGGCACCATCCTGTTCGACACCCGCGACCTCACCTTGGGGGCGGTCCGGGGCGCCAATTCGCCGGGCCAGCAGACCTTGCGCCGCCTGACGCAAGGGCTGGACCTGCCGCCGCTGGAGCCGGTGCCGCCCGATCACGTACTGACCAAGGCGTTCTATATCCTCAAGGACTTTCCCGGCCGCTGGGCCGGCGGACAGGTGTGGGTCGAGCGCCTGCCCCCCGCCGAAAAAGGAAAAGAGCGCGTGCCCGCCCGCGGCGGCGACGGCGTCTCGCCCGTGATCATCGGCGGCAATGACTGGGCCGCGGCCTGGGCGGTGGATTCGGGCGGCCATCCCATCAGCGAGCCCATGCCCGGCGGCGAAATGCAGCGCGAGATCGCCTACCGCTTCGGCGTCAATCTGGTGATGTACGCGCTGACCGGCAATTACAAGAC
>JAFKFF010000113.1:0-5067 GCA_017307315.1 Alphaproteobacteria bacterium | reverse complement strand
AAGACCGATCAGGTGCACGCGCCCGCGCTGTTGGAGCGGTTGAAGTGACCCGGCTCGCCTTCGATCCGCATCTGCCGATGGCGCTTCTGGTCGCGCTGATCGTCGCGGCGCTGGCGGTCACCGCGCTCGGCCTGTGGCGCGGCGCGCGCGGGACCTTCGTGCGGGGCATCGCCTTCGCCATTCTTCTGTTCGCCCTGGCCGGGCCGATCCTGGTCAAGGAAACCCATGCGCCCCTGCCCGATGTGGTGGCGGTGGTGGTGGACCGCTCGCAGAGCATGGGGGTGGGGGAGCGCACGCGCCAGGCCAACGAAGCACTGGCCCGGCTGCGCCGCCAGATCGCCGCCCAGCCCAACCTCACCTTGCGCGAAACCGAGGTCACCACCACCACGACAGGCGAGAACAACGGCACCGAAGCCTTCGCCGCCTTGAACAATGCGCTCGCCGACGTGCCGCCCAGCCGCATCGCGGGCGCGGTCATGATCACCGACGGCGAAGTGCATGACACGCCGCAGGCGCTTTCCTTCAAGGCGCCGCTGCAGGTCCTGATCGCGGGCCGCCATGGCGAGCGCGACCGCAAGCTCACCGTGCTCAATGCCGAGCGTTTCGCCATTGTCGGGCAAGAGGCGCAGCTGGTGCTGAAGGTGGACGATTTCGGCGGCGATGCCAGCGGCAGCGCCGAAGTGAACCTCTCGATCGACGGCAAGCCGCTGGGCACGCGCGTGGTGACCGTGGGCCAGGAGACCAGGCTCAGCGTGCCGGTGAGCCATGAAGGCGAGAATATCCTGGAAGTCTCGGCGGCGCCGGGCCCGTCGGAACTGACCTTGCAGAACAATCGCGCCGTGGTGACGATCTCGGGCGTGCGCGACCGGCTGCGCGTGCTGCTGATCTCGGGCGAGCCGCATGCCGGCGAGCGGGTCTGGCGCAATCTTCTGAAGGCCGATCCGTCGGTAGACCTGATCCATTTCACCATTCTTCGGCCGCCGGACAAGCAGGACGCCACGCCGATCGAGGAATTGTCGCTGATCACCTTTCCGACCCGCGAATTGTTCCTGGAGAAGCTGCGCTCGTTCGACCTGGTGATCTTCGACCGTTACGGCGAAGCCGGCATCCTGCCCATGGCCTATTTCGAGAATATCGCCAATTACGTCGATCAGGGCGGCGCGCTGCTGGTGTCGTCGGGCACCGAATTCGCCAAGGATGAAAGCCTCTACCGCACGCCCTTGGCGAGCGTGCTGCCGGCCCAGCCCACGGGCGAAATCCTCACCCGCCCGTTCAAGCCCCGCGTCACGGCGGTCGGCCTCGCCCATCCGGTGACACGCGATCTGCCCGGCAGCAACACCGAAACCCAACCCGAGCCCAGCTGGGGCCGCTGGTTCCGACAGATCGGCGCCACCAGCATCGGTGGGCAGACGGTGATGAGCGGCCCCGGCAACATGCCGTTGCTGATATTGGACCAAGTGAAGAAGGGCCGCGTCGCCGAGCTGATGTCGGACCAGACCTGGCTGTGGGCGCGCGGCTTCGAAGGCGGCGGGCCGCAGGCCGAATTGCTGCGCCGCCTGGCGCATTGGCTGATGAAGGAGCCGGAACTGGAAGCGGAGAATCTTTCCGCCGCCGTGGTCGATGGCGAGATGGTGGTGACACGGCGCACCATGGCGCCGCAGGCCAAGCCGGTGGAGATGACGCTGCCCTCCGGCGGGCATGCGACCATCGCCATGAGCCGGGTGGAGCCCGGTACCTGGCGCGGCACCGCCAAGGTGCGCGAGCTGGGCCTTTATCGCTTGACCGACGGCACCTTGTCGGCGGTCACCGCCGCCGGTCCCCTCAATCCCAAGGAAGTCGCCGACATGCGCGCCACCGCCGATATCCTGGCGCCGCTGGCGAAGGACAGCGGCGGTTCGGTCCATTGGCTGGCGGACGGAACGCTGGACCTGCGCCGTGTCGCGCCGGCCCAGACCGCGTTCGGCAGCGACTGGATCGGCCTTCGCCGCAACAATGCCTATCGCGTCACCGCGCTGGAACAAGAGCCACTTCTACCCGCCTGGGCGGCGCTGCTGCTGGTGGTGGGTTCGCTCTTCCTGGCCTGGAGGATTGAAGGGCGGTAGCCCAGCCATCCTTCACGACACAAACTGGATGGGCGAATCAAGTCCGCCCATGGAGAAATGAAATTTGCAGCACCATTGCCTGCGGGCTTGCTGTGCGTCAGCCCAAGGGCGCGCCGTCGGCGCACGGTGTTTCGTCGATCCGCGCGCGGCGGATGGGACCGGACAATGTCTCCAGGGCGCCTTCCACCAAGGCGAGGCCGAGCAAGCGGTTGATATCGACCGGCCCTGGAAATTGCAGGCGTCCGGGCGGCATCTTCACAAAGCCGACGCGGCCGTAATAGGGCGCGTCGCCCACAAGAAGGATGGCGCGCCAGCCCGCCGCCCGCGCCGCTTCGATCCCCGCCTGCATCAAGGAAATGCCGATGCCGCGGCCGCGCTCGGCGCCGTCGACCGCCAAAGGGCCCAGCAACAGGACATCGTCCTTGCCCGCCTTGACCGGCCAGAACCGCACCGAACCCCGCAGAATGCCGTTCTCGACCGCGACCCTGCCCAGATCGTTCGCCGCGGTCACGCCCTCGCGCAAGCGATAGGCGGATTTGGCGTAGCGCCCGGGACCGAAGCCGGCTTCGTTCAACGCCGCGATGGCGGGCGCATCCTCGGAGCGTTCCCGCCGGATTTCCCAGTCATAGGTTTCGGGAGATGGCGGCATGCGGCTTCGACTACGCGCAGCGCCCGGTAAAGGCAAGACTCACCAATGCGGGCTGGGCCCTGCATCGGTTGCAAGCTCCGCCAGCCGGCGCAAGGTGGCGGGCGCGGCGTCGGCGGGCGGCGCCTCCGGCCGAACCCAAAGGACGGCCCGTACTTCCATGTTGGGGCGAAAATCCACTGCAGCTCCTTCGATCAGATAAAGCGCGGTGACATGGGTGACCCACCAGACCTTGCGGCTGTAGAGGCCGAACAACCGTGCCTGACCGCCCGTCAGGCCGACCTCTTCGCGCAACTCGCGCCGCAGCGACACTTCCGCCGGTTCGCCCCGGCCGATGCCCCCGCCGGGAAGGCGCCATCCGGTCATGTAGGTCTGGCGCACCAGGAGCACCCGGCCTTCCCCGTCGCGCACAAAGCCAGCGACACCGAACGCGACGGGATTGAGCGCCCATTTGGCGCTGAGCAGAAGTCCGGTGAAGATGCGCGAAAAATCCACGCTCACGTTCCATCGCAAATTCGTAAAGAGATTGATAACCAGATTTGTATAACCTGAAGTAGCAATTTCGGCGCGTCGCGTCTCATTGCCGGCTCACCGCCCGATGGCGGCTCCGGGACGCAAATGTACCGGATTTGGCGCCATGCCGGGGACTGTATCGCCAATGCCGGGATCCGCCTTGGAAAGGCTGAGTGTTCTGATTGTCGAGGACAATCAGCATATGCGCTCGCTTCTGCGTTCGTTGCTCAATTCGATCGGCATTCGTGAAATTCACGAAGCCGGCCATGGGTCCGCCGCCCTGGCGGTGCTCCATGACAAGAAATGCGACCTGGTCCTGTCCGACCTTGCCATGAAGCCGATAGACGGCATCGATTTCACGCGCGAAATCCGCCAGTCGCCCAAGAGCGCCAATCCCTTCCTTCCCGTCATCATGATCACCGGCCATACCGAAAAGCATCGCGTGGAAGCGGCCCGCGACGCCGGCGTCACCGAATTTCTCGCCAAGCCGATCACGGCCCAGAGCCTTTATGCACGCATCGCCCAGATCGTGGAGAATCCCCGCGCCTTCGTGCGCTGCACCAGCTATTTCGGCCCGGACCGCCGGCGCAAGGCGCAGGAAGACTATGCCGGCCCCTGGCGCCGTCACGACGACGTCAAGGACGTGCATGTCCGATGACGGATGTCCGCATCATCGCACCCGACGCCTATCCTCAGCCGGTGAGCCGGAGCGAGGCCGCGAGGATATCGCGCGCCCTCAAGTCTCCCGACGCGCTCGCCCAAGGGGCGCGCGTCATCCGGCAGGCCGGCCCTATCCTGCGCATGGGCGTCGAGGATTATGTCCGCGAGCTGGAACAGGCGGCGGGCGATCCGGCGAGCGTCTTCGACAAGGCGCATGAGATCCGGGGCTTTGCCGAAACCGCGGGCCTGCGCGCCACGGGGCGCATCGCCGACGGGCTGTGCCGCTATATCGAGGAAGCCTCCAAGCGCGGCGTCGCCGCCGATCCGGCCGTGATGGCGCTGCACGTCTCCGCCATCGTCCGCGCCACCAACGCCAAGGACGAAGCCGGCCGCATGAGCGACGTGGTGGCCGGGGAATTGGCCGCACTCGCCGCGCACAAGCTCGCCGAAACGGCCCCGTGAATTGAGGAAGCGTTAAGCTTCGTAAATCGCGAGTTTTGCCTCAATTCACCGCTCCTTAAATCCTGCCGTTAATAATAACCGCCAAGCCGGTTTTTCCGGCCATCGGATCAGGCGCGGGCGGATTTTCTTTCATGCTTCAGTTAGGCGGCATTGTCGTTCTTTTCGCGTGCGTGTTCGGCGGCTATCTGATGACGGGCGGCTCGCTGGAAGTGGTGATCGAAGCCGCGCCCCACGAAATGCTGACCATTTTCGGCGCCGCCATCGCCGCGATGCTGATCGCCGGCTCGATGTTCAATCTCAAGAAGATCGGCGGCAGCCTGGGGCAGATCATCTCGGGCCCGCGCTGGAAGCCGGGCGATTACCGCGACCTGCTCTGCCTTCTCTTCCTTCTCACCAAGACCATGAAGTCCAAGGGCCTGATCGCGCTGGAAGCCCATATCGAGCGCCCGGCAGAATCCTCCATCTTCAAGCGCTATCCCAAGATCATGAAGGACCACTTCGCGCTGGATTTCATCTGCGACACGCTGCGCATGATGACCATGAGCCTGGAAGACCCGCACCAGGTCGAAACCGCGATGGAAAAGCAGCTGGAAAAGCACCATCACGAAGCCCTGATCGGGGCCAATGCGCTGCAGGCGATGGCTGACGGATTGCCGGCGCTGGGCATCGTCGCGGCCGTGCTGG